>CAZUZR010000007.1:0-19711 GCA_964625025.1 uncultured Planctomycetia bacterium
GCCGCGGCGTATCGGGCCTTGTAATTACATATTCCTTGCCATCGTCGGTAAAATAGCCGTATTTGGTCTTAAATTTCATTTGCGCTCTTTAAACAATTCATTTATCCTTGGGACTATCTTATTTACAGCATCTTTAGGTGACTCCAATCCATTGAAGACCAAGTCGAACTCAGGATTTATATAAAGGTCTCGCGCCTCACGCCATTTCGAATGAAATGGCTCATAGGCCACATATTTGACCGCTTCGTTTAACATCTTTTTATTTAGCGGCGGCTTTGTGCTGCCAGCCCAGTGTTCGCCTTCCGCAATTCTTCTATTCGCGGGTTGTGCCAACCCCGATTCTGCCAACATAATCTGCCCTTCATCGCCGCTTAATACCTTTAAGACCTCCCATGCCTCTTGAGGATATTTTGTCATCTTTAAAATCCCATATCCTGTCCCGCCAGTTCCAAATTTCTTGATGTCCTTAGGGCTCTTCGGAAACATCGCAACATCCCATTCGAAATCCTTGACCTTTCTTATAATGGGCGTCTCCCAAATGCCGGAGTGAAACATCGCAACCCTCTGCATCATAAACATCTGAATAACGCCTAGCCCTAAGTTCCTGAATGTCGTCGGAGTTGGCGAGACCCTATGTTTGTGAGCCATATCCACCAAAAACTCTAAGCCCTCTATGGACTCTGGCATATCGAGAAGGCATCTTCTTGGCTTTTTTACATTATCTACTATTTTGCCGCCGTTTGAGAGAACGAAATTCAACCACATATCGCTGTAGAACCCATATTGTATTACCTTGCCATCTCTATCCACCTTGGTCAGCGCCTTGGCCTTATCTAACAAATCATTCCAATCCCAATCATCGGTTGGATATGGAAGCCCTGCTTCGTCGAAGAGCTTTTTATTATAATAGACGCAAGCGAAAGGCGCTGTGTCTCGCGGAATAGCATATAATTTTCCATCAACGGTGTATCTGTCAACCACCTCTGGAAAAAACTCCTCAAGTTTAAAAACAGGGTCCTTCTCTATAAATGGCTTCAAATCCAGAAATATATCCTTCGCCGCAAACGAGACGAACATATTAACCTCAGCAGCAATTATATCCGGAGCTGCCCTGCCCGCGATCTCAGTCAATATCTTACTTACGTACCCACCAAAAGGGGCGTGCTCTATTTTCACGAGGATATTAGGATGGGACCTCTGCCAATTTTTTATCGTCGTTGTTATAATATCTATCTCTTCGGGGCTGCCCCAGAATGCAACTTTTATAGGAACAACCTTTGGTTTAACGCCTGTCTCCTTTGGGGCGCATCCTGCTATTTGAAAAAGGAAGGACAAAATTATAGCGCACACAAAAAATCTTTTAAATCCTCTATTCATCTAATCCCCCCATCTCTTTCACGCGTTCATAAAAATGCGCTGCAATACTAAACATATAGCTCCCATCGCAACGGCATTCTCACCCAACCCCGACGGGACTATCTTCAGGTCCCTGACCGCCTCCTCGCGCGACCAGCTGTGGACTGTCCTCTTTATGGAATCCATAAATACCGCACCCGCTTGCTCTATCCCCCCTCCTATAACAACAACCTCGGGGTTTAGAAGATTGACCAAGAACGCTATCTTTTTTCCCAAATGCCTCCCGGCGGTCTCTAACAACTCATTTGCTAACTTATCGCCGGCTTTAGATGCCTCAATAACAAGCCTAAGATTTATCACCTCTGGATTATTCTCTGCCAATTCAAATATCTTGGATTTTGCTCTTTCTTTTAGCGCCGCCTTCGCGTTATGCGCTATCCCTAAATCCAACTCCCAAGTGCCTAAGTTTAATGATTCCTGCCTTCTTATTTCTGGCTTTGGTTCGACGGGATTGAAAATTCCAACTTCTCCGGCCGAGCCCGTAGAGCCACGATATATCTGTCCATTTAGTATAAGCCCGCAGCCAATCCCTGTATACATATAAATCATATCTTTAATTTCAGGTTCAAATTCAAACCAGCGTTCCCCGAAGACCGCGCAGGCGGCATCGTGTTCAACCAACGTAGGGATGTCAAACTCCTTCTCAAAAATATCCTTTAACGAAATCCCAGAGATCGAGACCATGGATAGGCCCATTGCACCTAACCACCTTATCGTCTGAGCTTCTTCGTCTATAACCCCTGGTATGCCTATGCCTAAGCCATTTATCTTATCCGCTTCTATCTTGGACTTACTCAAAATATCCTCGACCGTTTCGACCAATTTGTCAATCGTGGCTTCGGTGGTCTCAGAAGGGCGTTCTTTCTTCACCTCATATATGACCTGCGCCTTCGAGTCAACTAAAATTCCAACTATATTCAATGCTGTTAATCCTACCCCTATGATATATCCCGCCGTGGAATTTAGTTCTACCAAAGTTGGCCGCCTGCCGCCTGTTGAAATGTCGAGTCCTTTCTCTATTATTAGGCCGTTTTCTATAAATTCATTAATATAATTTGAGACGGTCACGATGTTTAAACCGGTTAAATGGGATATCTCCGTCCTCGATATCGGGCCCCGTTTCATCACAAGTTCTAAAATCGATAAATTTTTCCTTTGCTTATCGGTCAACATCCTCTGTGCCTTCAATATATCTTTCTCTTTCATTTTAGCATTTCTCATCTTTCGTCCCTCTTTCCTTACCCCCGCTCTTTCTTACTCTCCTAAGAGCCGCTTCTTTGTAGAAAGGGCGGGGTTTATTCGAAGAAGTTCTCATCTAAAAGCACTCCGACCTTTTTTGCTATCGGGTCTTTATGAAATCTCTCTCTGATTGCGCCCTGATTTAAGTAATTGTCTATGGCTGGCAGTATCATGCCCTGGTCTAACGCCATATATTTATATGAAACCCTCCCATTTTTCACGTTCAGCGAGTCGTAGATTCCAAACTCGCCGTAGATATTATAAAGGTACAACATCTTTCTTATATTTGAAATTGCTTCATCAGGTGCAAAGTCCAATGCCATAAATGTGACGTGCGCTGTTATAACGCCTTCATCCTTATATCCCTTAAAACCGATTCCAGCAACGCCATATTCGGTGTAGCCACCATAGCTGCCGTCAGGCGTTGAACATGGAGAAAATCCCCACACAGGATAGCCCTTCTCTTTTGCAAAAGCGATGTGCGCTTTAAGGCCTTTTAAGTCATTTAACCCTAATCCCTTTGGCGAAAGTTCCTTCTCCTTAACCATCAATGAAGGCATCAAAAATTCAAATAGGCTTCCACCCCAACTTGGAACTATCCTTTCTCCCCCATATGTATAATACCCCTGAAGATATGTTACGCCGTACTTTTTAACTTCCTTGCCCTGCGGCACTTGTGCCTGCCAGTCCCAATCAACAGGAAAAACCCTGTGCACCTTATACCAATGTTCTTTAGGGATATCGCCTTTTCCGATTGCGATTAAACTCGTAAACCTCGCCTCACTATTGAGCTGTCCATAGTGATATGGGGAAAGCTGATTTCTGTCTCTATCGTAACCTAAATTTATCTGCCCTAACTCCTTATTATATAACGCTGAGAAATCCATCTCATCTAATAGCTTTGAGCAACGTCTCCCCAACTCTTTATCGAATGCCCGGCGCAAGATAATTAACCCACCAGCCAGCCAGCCATTGTCAACGGATGAGATATAGGCCCTAGTTACTTGTAAGTTCGTCGTCGAATGCCAATTATCCCACAAGCCACGCCATCGCGGAAGCCTTTCTAAAACGGATAATGTATCCGAGGCGCGCTTTACCGCCTCCTCTCTCTCGATAAACTTCAAATCGTACGCCGCGACTATATTTATGAAATAGAGTCCGATATTTGTGGGCGAAGTATAATCGCCCATCTGCCTTTCAGGCGCTAAATTGATCCAATCCAAGGGTAGATGAGTATCTTTATCTACGACATTTTCGAAATATTTCCATATATCCCTTGCGATCTCAATCAGTAGTTCCCTATCGGATTTCGTGATGAGCTCCACCCGCCTTTCTTCCGCCAATATATTCTCCGGATAATATGGGATATTATCCTTTAGCGACCTAAAGAAAAGCTCTGGCTCGCCATAAAAGTATATATCATCCAGATAAAACTTCCCGCTTAAAATATTTGCGCCACCTCTAAAGAGGAGCGTGAATTTGCCCATATGGTCTAAATTTATACCTCGGAATCCCTCTATTGGAATTTTAATCTCCTGCCATTCGGTTGTAACCTTTGCGTAATCGGTAACCTTAACTTCTTTCTTTACACCTTCGCCATCTTCTAACCTAACCCAAAATTCCTCCGACTGCCCTTCAGCACCCTTTACCCAAAATGCTATGCCCTTACACTGGCTTATATCGAGTTCATTTAAAGAGGTAGACCAAAGGGCTTCGGTTCCTTCCGGAACAGAAAATTCAAGTTCTAAAGAATATCCCTTCCCTTTACGGTCCATCTTATTATATGCCACTTGTAAAAAAGCAGGTTTTTTAACCTCAAGCCAGAGGCCTCCGCCTATCTCATTTGGGTCTTTGCCATCGTTAAAATTTTCAACGACCTTTTTTTCAGAGCCGACCGGGATTCGAACTTTTGTCCACCTTGCAACTTTGGCCTCGGCCCCCTTCGCAGCCATTTCCTTTGCTTCGACTCTTTTCTCTTCCTCAACCTTTACTTCTTCTTTCTTGACCCCTTCCTTTTTCGCCTCCTCCTTTTTAGGGGCCAGCGCCTTCTTCGGCTTTAACTTAAGGTCCATCCCGAAAATCGGAATAGCGACGCAATAAACCGTCATAAAAATTGATGCCCAGATTAAAAATATGAATATGCCCTTCTTCACCCTTTAGCCCCCTAAATTTATCTTTCAGCCCTATATTTTAAGTAACACCGGCCCTTCGTCGCTATGTCTAAAAGATAGTCTGGCTTCGCCTGCGCTAAATTCGCACTCCGCCTTTTTTCCATCGACGAAGACTTGCTTAGGCCTCGCCTTTAAGGCAAGGACAACTTCGCCAACTGATTTCGGGCTCCCTAGTAATTCCATATATATTGAGCCACCTTTTTCAAATGCGCTTAATATCTGGGAGGTAGCAAAAAGGATTCTTCCGGCACCTCCCGAAATCGGGACATTTACAGGAATCAACAAGCCGCTTAATGGTGGCAAGGTCAATTTTAAGCCTTGGGGCATCTTCACCTCGCCTTTACTTACAGGATGAGTGTAAGTTATATATCCGGATTCTTGTGTCCTATAATAATTAGCGATAAAAAGAAACGCGTAACCCGAGCCAAAAAGCTCTTGGACTATAAGCCTATTATTTGTGGACGTTGCTTGCCCTTGGATATCGTCGAGCTTTAAAATGCGCGAATACGCCTCAAGATGTTCTTCAATTATATAACCAAAGGCCGTGCCCAAAAGCAAGGCAGTTCCACCTCCGAGGCGCTTTATAATGCCGCAGATACTTCCATCCTCAAGGAAAGCTACGGGCTGCGCACCTGGTTCATTAAAAATCTGAATCGGATTTACTACTGGAATCTCACTTACATCTAAGAATTCGATTTTCGGCGTGCGGGGCCTGACTAGTTTCTGCTCGCCCAATTTAAACGTCTGCTTTAAAATCTCGCACGGATTAAATGACAAATCATATCTCGCAACGCAAGGCAACATCACAAGGTGGCCTCCGTTTAATACATATTGAGAGAGCAACTTTTGAGAACCGGCGTCCATATATTCCAAAGATACAATCCATACCTGCTTATACTCAGATAATTCTTTATCCCTGCACAACTGCAGGTCTAAAACGTCATAATCGCAATTTAGCATCTTAAGGACTTTTGCAATACCTTCGAAGAAGATGTTATCCCTTACATATTTCGGGTTATACTTTAAACCCATCTTCTCTACATCATAGTGGCCTGTTAGCTCTGTATGATAATACGGCTTATAAAATAGAAGGGCGACTTTGGAATCAACCCTTGCGTTAACCAAAAGGTTGCCAAAGGATGAGATGAATTTTCCAAGCCGCCTTACTATGGGATATAAAGGACCCTCCTTGCCATCGTAATCGAGCGGGGTCTGCCAATAAAAAGTGGGAGCAGCGCTAGATTTTGACTTTGGATTTTTGCCTTGAGAGAACATATAGAAATTCATGCCGCAGGCGCCATACGCCAATGATGCTTTATAGAACAATTCCAATTCATCCGGATAGGTAACGACTGTATGTTCCCTCGTGCCTGCTTGCATCTCCGCGACGAATAGAGGGGCGTCCTTGCCGTAAACGGCCTTGGTCATTTGCTGAACTAACGCCGCATCGTGAAAATTCCTATACGAAACATTCTCTGGGATGTGGTCAACCGTTAAAATAATCTTAGGGAAGAATTTCGCTACATCTTCGTACATCGTGATATTCATCGGGTACTCAAGGGCACGCCCCCCAACCCATCCAGGCAAATTATGGGTTAAAGGAACTTCCACTCCCCTTTTGAGCGCTTCCTTCATCAAATATTCCAAATAGATAGCGTAATAGCGACGCCAAAATAGATGCCAATCTAAATCCCACGCCAATGCCGATAATCTGCTTGAAACTCCTGAGGGAGGAATAATTGAAGCGAAGCTCTTATATTTCGTCTTATATATCGCATTAAGACGACTGACCTTCTTATATTTATCGGACAAAAATTTTCTATAGTATTCAAGCGCGACATCGGAATAGTCCGCTTCTTTATCGAGCCAAGGGAAAACCCCGACTTCATTACATAGCTGAACAGAAATTATAATCCCATTGGTTTTGGTTATTTGATTCTCTCCGATGATATCGAATACCGCCGCGTACCAGTTCTTCACATATTTTAAGAACACTTGATGCATAAGCGTGAGGCGTGCGTGGCCGAAGGGTTTTCCATCTGCCTTTATCGAAAGGAGCTCAGGATGCGATGATAGTAACCACTCAGGGATCCCATGGTCTTTATACTCGGCGAGGATGTAGGGGCCGGGCTTCACAATTAAAAATAGGCCGTTCTTCTTACATAATTCTATAAATCCGATTAAATTTCTTTGAGGGTTTGTCTGACCTGTAAAATCGAATTTTCCCTCTTCGTATTCATGCCAATCCCAAGGGATATAAGTACTTATGGTGTTCAAGTTAGCTTGGGTTGCCTTCTTTAAATGGAGGGGCCAACTTTCAGGCCTTAGTCTAAAATAATGGACCTCGCCAGAATAGACGAAAAAATCGCGACCGCTTAATTTAAAAGTATTTTCAGCGACTTTAAAATCCATATGTAATATGAAATTAAAAAGTAAAGGCGGGCAGAAAAATCCGCCCGCCTTTATTAAGACATCGGCGGGCTATCCATAGATATATCCCCCGCAGTGGAAAACTTTAAGCGGAGGATGGCCGCCTTTAAAAGTCTCACGTGCCTTTAGGTCTAGTCTCTCGCAAACTGAATATTATCTATATAAATTGTGCCGGTCTTTGGCTTCGTGACCCTATCCTCAAAGACTATGACGAATTCCGTCATCTGGCTGAAGTCTTTTATCCCTTTAAAATTTGAGAACGGAACCTCAACCGGTGCCCATGTCCCGCTTATCTGAGAGACATAGACCTTGCCAACCTCTCCTTTGTTGTTCTTAAATTCTATCTTAATTTTTTGAGGATACCCCTCTTCTGTATCGCCCTTGATGTAGAAGGCCAATTTGTTGTATTGCGCTGCATCCAGATTCTCCAACTTCATCCAGAAGCCATTATAGGCCGGATTTGGGGAATCGACGTCGTATCTTAATGCAATCGCGTACCCTTCCCGGCCATACTTCTCATCAGAAGTAAAAAAATCATGACAACCTTGCGTTGGGTCGTCTGGGTCTTTGTTCCACGCACCAAAATCTCCACCTATATTATTGGGCTTTTCGCCCATATCGAAATCGGCTATCATCAATACATCTGCTTTAAGTTTAGGTGGAATCTTAGCTTCGACAGGCGGTTTTGGCGGTTTCTTCGGCGCGGCTACCTTTTTCGGCGCAAGGGCAAAAATAAAGACAACTAACAAAACTACTGCTCCCATGAAAATAATGAACCTTTTTCCCATCTTCCCCTCCTTAAGTTATTTTTAAATCAACTTGCTAAAAAGGTTTTAATATTTTATTATAAAAAACCGTCGAAGTCAACAAAAAATCAATTCCTAATTTCCCCTCTCGAATTCATCGGCTAAAATTATCGCCTCCGCAATTTGTCTCATCGGCTTACGAAGGTTCATCGCCTGTTTTTGAATTCGGCGAAATGCATCCTCCTCGGACAGACCTTTCTTCATCAATATCCCTTTAGCGCGTTCAACAAGTTTTCTGGCTTCAAGTTCCTCCTGTATAATTTTGGATTTAACCATAAGCTGCGCATTCTCAATCGCAACGGCGGCTTGGTTTGCGAGCGTCGTTAATATATTTATCTCATTTCTGGTAAATCTATGCGCAGTTGATGTATAGCAATTTAACACACCTATGACCTTGCCCTTAACGCTCATCGGCACCGAAAGGAGCGAACAAAGTTTCTCCTTCTTAGCGATTTCCCTATTTATATATCTGGGTTCTTTTCTGACATCTAAAACTGTAATCGGGTTGTTCTCTTGAGCAACTTTTCCAGCTATGCCTTTCCCGATTTTTATATTCGGTTTTTTATTATAGGCCTCGCTTACGCTTTGAGTCGCACGGATTACAAGCTCCTTTTTCTCTTCGTCGACCAACATAAGAGAACAGATTTTGGAATTCATAACCTCTGCCGTTACCATAACTATCAAGCGTAAGATATCCTCAAGGTAAAGATTGGATGTGATGGTCTGACTTATCTTAGAAAGCGCTTCAATTTGCTTCTCATAAGAGATAAGCTCTTTAGTCCCCTTTGAAATTACTTTCCTTGCCATTTTCGGTTGGTAAAAAGAAAGATGAACCTAAAGGATTGAGAGATATTCCTTTATTTCGTAGTCGGTAACCCGGGCTCTGTACCTGTCCCATTCTATTTTTTTATTCTCAATAAATATCCTAAAGGCGTGCTCGCCTAAGGCCTTCCTTACCACTTCGCTTCTCTCGGCTTCAATGACAGCTTCGTACAAATCGCCCGGGAGTGAGTCTATGCCGCGCCTCTTTCTTTCTTCGGGAGTAAGTTCAAAGACGTTCTCTTCGGTCGGAGGAGCTAGTTCATAATTCTTCTCGACTCCCTCCAAACCAGCTGCTAACATCACGCTAAATGCAAGATATGGATTGCACGCAGGGTCAGGCGAGCGATATTCTATTCTGGTTGCCTTTTCCTTTCCCGGTTTATACTCAGGAATTCGAATTAGCGTTGAGCGATTCCTCTTCGCCCAAGAGATATAGACCGGCGCCTCATAGCCCGGCACCAGCCTCTTGTAGGAATTTACCCATTGGCTTGTAATGGCTGTTATCTCCCGCGAATGTTTCAAGAGTCCAGCGATAAAAGATTTTGCTGCCTTTGATAGGTGATATTTATCCTTCGCATCAAAAAATGCATTTTTGTCGCCCTCGAATAGCGATTGATGAGTATGCATGCCTGAGCCATTTACTCCAAATATGGGCTTCGGCATAAAAGTAGCATAAACATTATACCTCTGGGCTACCTCCTTGACCACGACGCGGTAGGTCATCGTATTGTCGGCCATCGTCAGCGCATCGGTATATCTTAAATCTATCTCGTGTTGGCTGGGAGCGACTTCGTGGTGGCTGTATTCAACGCCTATTCCTATTTCCTCTAAAATCAGCACGGTATCGCGCCTTAAATCCGCTGCGGGGTCCGGTGGAATCAAATCGAAATATCCGCCTGAATCTAATGTCTCGGTACTTTTATTATCTTTGAAATAGAAATATTCCAATTCCGGCCCAACATAATATGTAAATCCCAATTTAGCGGCGCGTTTTAAATTTTGCTTTAAAATATATCTTGGGTCCCCCTCAAATGGCTCTCCGCCAGGCATTAATATATCGCAAAACATCCTCGCAACCGCATATTCCTCTTTGGGCCTCCACGGAATAAGACAAAATGTATTCGGGTCTGGCTTAGCAACCATATCTGATTCATCGATGCGCGCGAATCCTTCTATCGAGGAACCATCAAAGCCCATCCCCTCCTCAAGCGCCCCTTCTAATTCCTCAACGGTGATCGCGAAGGACTTTAAAAACCCTAAGATATCTGTAAACCACATCCTGATAAATTTGACATTGGCCTCCTTCGCCACCTTCATTACATATTCCTTATCCTTTGTCGGCATCTTTTGAATTCTCCTTTCTTAAAGCTGGGGTTTTATTTCACGTGCTATTTTATGCCGTTTAACAGAAAGTGTCAAGATTTATCCCGTTAGAAATCTTATTTCTAACGGGATACAGCTACATATCTATTCGTTATCGGAAATCTTCTATCCTTGCCGAACGCTCGCGGGGTAATCTTTATCCCTGGTGGCCCCTGCCGCCTCTTGTATTCGTTCCTGTCAACCATCGAGATTACCTTCTTAACAATTTTCGGGTCAAAATGCTGAGCAACTATTTCATTGAAGGACTTATCTTCTTCCACATATAATTTTAATATCGAATCCAACAGGGAGTAAGGTGGTAAAGCATCCTGGTCCTTTTGACGTGGCTTTAATTCGGCGGTCGGCGCCCTTTTGATTATGGTTTTAGGAATTAGCTCTTTATCCGCAACCGCATTTCTATACTCTGCTAATTGATACACAACCATTTTAGGCACATCTTTTATAATGGCGAATCCCCCAGCCATATCGCCGTACAGCGTGCAATATCCAGTTGACATTTCGCTCTTATTGCCCGTCGTAAGGACCAGCCAGCCGAATTTATTAGAAAGTCCCATCAAAATGTTGCCGCGAATTCTCGCCTGTATATTCTCCTCTGTAATATCAGGCCTTTTGCCTTTGAATTCCTTCTTTAATGTTCGCGAGTAAGCCTGGAATACACTATTAATAGGAATGGTCGTAACTTTAATTCCCAAATTCCTAGCTACACAAACCGCGTCAGAACGCGTCTCCTCTTTTGTAAAAATAGATGGCATCGTAACGCCCATTACGTTGTCCTTCCCTAATGCATCTACTGCGATACATGCAGTTACCGCAGAATCTATTCCACCGCTTATCCCTAAGACTGCCTTCTTAAACCCATTTTTTGTAACGTAATCTTTCGTGCCCAAAACTAGCGCCTTGTAAATCTCCTCTATGCTTCCAAGTTTCTCGATGTTGCGCGGCGGGAAAGGCGGCCTCAGTTTAACTGGTTGCCTCTTTACCGAAACCTCACAGGATTTAAAATGGGCCTTTATAGATTTTCTTTTGGGCCTTTTTCTGTTTTTCAAAAAATCCTCAACGTTTAAATCAAACAGAACTAAGTCCTCTTCGAATTGCCTTCCGCGAGCAAGCACTTTCCCCTTCCAATCGACTATCATACTGCCACCGTCGAAGACCAACTCATCCTGTCCCCCGACTAAATTATTGTAGAAGATAAGAGAACTGGTTTCTTTGGCGCGTTCAGCAAGCATATTTTCGCGCAGGTGCAGTTTTCCGGCGTAGTAAGGCGAGGCGGAGATATTTACAATTATCGAGGCGCCCATTTTTAAAGCTTCGAATTTTGCCGGGCCGTCGCCCTCCCAAATATCCTCGCAAATATTTATGCCTATCTTTATGCCGTCAAATCGAAACGCAAAACATTCGTTAGCAGGCTTAAAATACCTCTTCTCATCGAAGACGCCATAATTCGGAAGGAGGATTTTATGATATATATTAACTAATTTCCCATCATGAATTAATGCGGCCGCGTTGAATAGGTCGTCTTTGACTTTATCCACGCAACCCAAAATTGCTGTGATATTTTCTGCCTTATGGACTACCTCTTTTAAGGTCTTCAAGGAGTCTTCTATGAATTGCGGTTTTAAGAGCAAATCCTCTGGGGGGTAGCCGGTAAGGGAAAGTTCAGGAAAGGTAACGATGTCGCAACCCAATGATCTGGCGTCAGATATGAACTTTAATATCTTATCCCTATTGCCTGAAAGATCGCCTACGGTGGGGTTAATCTGTGCCATAGCAAAACGGATTGCATCCATCTTTCTTCCTCGCTTTCTTAGCCTACCGATAGGCAAGAATGGTAAGTCCATATTATATCAGGAAGTTTTAAAAAATCAAGAAAAGAAAGCAGGGACAGCCCCCGTGCTAATCGGGAGGGTGTCCCCTTCTATACCTTATAGGAGGCACCCTTCGCTTTGACACAAGAACCGTTGTTTATAAGGATCTTTGTAAAATTCGAGGGTCTTCTTGATATCTTCTTTGCTTAAACCTTTAATCCAGCGGTGCTCTTCTCGACTTAAAACCTCATCGACTAATTTGGGGTCTTTCTCTTTTACTTCTGGTAGGAATTCGAAATAAAAGTGCTTGGCGATTTCATAGAAACCATGCCACTGGACGAAATCCGGACCCTGCATCGATGCGCCCATCCGAGCACGCCTTCCTTCGTGATGCCATAATTCGTAATAAATCCACTCCAATTTTTCATCGAAAGGCGTCTTTGAGCGCTTTTTTTGCGCGCTTTAGAACTTCATCTTCTATGCCTATAATTAAGATTAAACTCATCTTTTTACCGCAATTATCGAAATCCCATTTTCATCCGCAAGCGAAAATGTATCGGCCTTATCTATTATCAAAGTACTGCCCGCCTCAATCGCAAGGCACGTCGCCTTTGCCTCAATCATCGAACGAATCGTATTCGGACCGACCACCGGAATATCAAATCTCATATCCT
Organism: uncultured Planctomycetia bacterium; assembly: GCA_964625025.1. Lineage (GTDB taxonomy): Bacteria > Omnitrophota > Gorgyraeia > Pluralincolimonadales > CAZUZR01 > CAZUZR01. The sequence goes on from CAZUZR010000007.1 coordinate 12,750, forward strand.
GATTTGGGCGAGCGACCTTAATAACCGCAATCCCTGCGCCAGCTAATTCTCCGGCGCGAATAATCATCTTATCGGTGCCTTCTATCCCCTCGACTGCAATGACTGTTTTATCTTTTACAACAATAGAAAGACCTATGTCAATCCTCGCAACTTCCTTGGCAATGCCAAAACCAAACCGTATGTCTTCCATCTCAGATTGAGATGGCTTGGCCTTCGTAAGCACCCCTTCCTCAGCCAAAAATTCTTCCAAAAATAACGTGGAATCCAAAAGCTCAATGCCAGCGGAATTTAATTTTGAACTTATTAAAGATAAAAGCGTCTCGTCTTTTTTATCGGGAGCTGTACTTAAAACCGTTTTCATTTCATCATCCAACATCAATGTTTCTTTCAAAATCCGAGATTTCGTTATGCCTCCAACCATTACCGCTTTCTTTATATCTTCATTTTTAAATAGCCCTATCAATTTTTTTAGTTCTCCTAATTTAATCCAATATAATTTATCGACTAGAGGTTTAAGCTCTTCTTTAGTTTCCCCCTCGATACCAACGGCAACGACCTTAAGGCCTTTTGCCTTTGCGGCCTTCGCAAATAATATAGGATATTCGCTCTTTCCAGCGATTAAACCTATCGTTTCCATTTTTTCCATATAATTAATGGTTTGCTATAAACCATGCACCATAAACTATAAACTTATCTTGATATGCCTCGTTCGGAAGTGCTTACAAATTCTATTAAATGGTGAACCTCTGGGCAATCTGGAACTTCGGACTTTATTCTTTCGAGGGCATGAGAGATGGAAAGCTCAGAGTTAAATAACAATTTAAAGGCCTTTTTTAGGTGAGCCCTCGATTCCTGCGATACCCCTGCCCTCTCAAGCCCAATGGTATTTAAACCATAGACTTTTAAGGGATGGCCGTCGCAATTAGAATAGGGTACTATATCTTGAACTACTTTCGAACAGCCGCCTATTATAGCGAGTTTGCCGACACAAACAAATTGATGAATCCCCACTAATCCTCCCACAACAGCTTTTTCCCCGATGGTAACATATCCCGCAAGCGTCCCAGCGTTTGCGATGATCGCTCCATCATTAATGATACAATCGTGCGCTATATGAGAATATGCCATCAACAACACATTATTTCCGATTACAGTGGAGGAGCCCTCTTTTGTCCCCAAATTTATGGTAACGTATTCGCGGATGATATTATTGTCGCCTACTTTAACATAACTTTTCTCGCCCTTATATTTTAAATCTTGCGTTATAGAGCCAATGACAGCGCCAGTGAAAATCCTGTTATTCTTTCCGATAGTCGTATAGCCATCCAAAACCGCATGCGGTCCAATCACTGTGCCGCTTGCGACCTTCACATTTGGCCCAATAAAACAATATGGGCCGACATCAACATCGTCGGCCAACTTTGCCTTCTTATCTACAATCGCTGTAGAATGAATCTTCACTCCGTTAGAAACGCCTCCTAGTCTACCGCCGTTAGAACAACAGTTTCTAACGGGGTTCATATTACTATTTAAGCCTGCTCTTCCCCTCCGCCAACTATCGCGAACATAAGCTCTGCCTCTGCAACTATCTTTTCCTCAACGGTAGCCACAGCCTTAACTTGCACAGCCTTTGACTTAAGCCTCATTACTTGTGTCTCTAAAATAAGCTGGTCTCCCGGCACAACCGCCTTTCTAAATTTCACTTTATCCATCGACATAAAATATGCATACTTGCCAAGGTTCTCTCGCTTATTCAACATAAGAACTCCAGCAACCTGTGCAAGCGCCTCGATAATTAAGACGCCGGGCATAATTGGTCTATCGGGAAAATGCCCGGGGAAGAAGAATTCGTTCATCGTGACGTTCTTAATTCCAACGGCGCGCTTATCTTCCTCCAGTTCTACTATCCTATCTATTAAAAGAAACGGATAGCGGTGAGGCAATATCTTCTGAATGTCATTTATATCTAATGGGGTTCCAACGATCCCCGGAGATTTGGCTTTTATCCCGCCATCGCGAAGGCGCTCTTGTTGCTGACTTATCTTCTGTATCAACCTTATATTTAAGGGATGCCCGGATTTTACAGCGATTATATGTCCTTTCATTGGCAGGCCCAAGAGATATAAATCGCCGATTAGATCCGAGACCTTATGACGTGCAAATTCGTCATCGTATCTTAATCTATTTTTAATGACGCCTCTCTGCCCCACCACCAAAGTATTCTCCAGGTTTGCACCTTTGCCTAAATCTTGTTTTCTTAATCCTTCGACCTCGGCTTCTAAACAGAATGTCCTCGACGGCGCTATCTCTTTTTCAAAGACTTCAGGCGTGACTATAAATGATATGTATTGGGCCTTAAGCAACGGATGGTCGTAACTTAAAGTATACGATATCTTAAACTCCGAATCCGGCAAGATAGCTAATATTGTATCGTCCTCCTCCAACCATATGGGTTCCTTCGTCTGAAAGAATTTCTTAAAGGCCGACTGTTTCTCTATCCCTGCCTTATGGATGAGTTCCACGAACGCAGCGGCAGAGCCATCCAATCCTGGAACCTCAGGCCCATTCATCTCTATCTTCACATTATCTATCATTAATCCGCATAAAGCTGCCATCAGATGTTCAACTGTATGGACTTCTACAGAATCGCAGCTTAATGAGGTCCGACGGGGCCTACGGCTCAATTCCATCACGTTAGATATATTCGCCTTAACAACGGGCGCGCCAGGTAAATCGGTGCGGATAAAACTTATACCAGAGTTTGGCTCTGCTGGAAGAAGTCTTATTTTAACCTTACTTCCTGAATGAAGTCCTAAGCCCTCTAACTCAACCTCTTTTCTTATCGTCTGCTGTGATTCCATAGGTAAGTTTGCGCTCCAGTTCGTTTATCTTATCCTCAAGTTGCTTAACCATTTTATGAAGTTCGGGCAGCCTCTGAACGCATGCGTTTATGCGCTTTGCCTTATCGTGAGGCTTAGCGGGATAACCTGAAACGTAGGTATTGGGTGGGACTGACTTTGTAACGCCTGCTCGAGCAGCAACTACTGCGTTGTCACCAATGGTTATATGGCCTACGAGCCCTGCCTGGCCGGCTAAAGTTACACCTTTTCCGATCGTCGTTGAGCCGGATATTCCGACTTGCGCAACAATTATGGAGTTTTCGCCAACTATTACATTATGTGCAATTTGAACAAGATTATCTATTTTTGTCCCGCGGCCTATTAATGTTTTGCCGAATCTTGCCCTATCTATTGTTACATTTGCGCCGATCTCAACATCATCTTCAACGACAACCGTGCCAATCTGAGGTATCTTGTGATGCACGCCTTTAACGGTCGCGAAACCAAACCCATCGCTTCCAATTACAGTTCCAGAATGGATGATAACTCTATTGCCTATTTCGACTCTCTCGCGAACCGCTACGTTAGGATATATAAGACAGTCTGCTCCTATTCTAGCATGATGCCCTATATAACAGCCGGCGTAAATAACAGTCCTGTCGCCTACTTCAACATTATCATCCAAAACGACATATGGTTGCAGCGCTACATCGCGACCTAATTTTACATTCTGCCCCATTACAGCTGTTGGGTGGACTCCCGACGGATGAACCTGCTCATTCGGGGCTAAAAATGAGACCATTTTCGCAAACGCAAGCGAGGGATTATCTGTGCGGATTATTGGTTTGGCGGTTTGCTTTATCTCGCGAGAAGTTATTATCGCAGTGGCTTTTGTAGTATCCATAAGATGAAGATATTTAGGGTTAGCCAAAAACGTCAGGTCTCCTTCCTGCGCCTCTTTTATGCCGCTAATCCCAGTTATTATGGTATCTGCGTTCCCGACGATTTCGCCTTCAATTAATTGGGCGATCTCTCTTAGTGTCTTTCGTATCAACTTGATATCTTCTGCCACTTCTTATTTTTTACCTTTTGCGTACCTATCATTTAAAGTTTTTAATATCTTATCGGTCAAATTATCGCCTTCAGTGCCATATAATATCGCACGGTTATCGAGTATTAAGGCGTATCCTTCTTTTTTTCCAAATTCTTCAACGACATCTTTTATTTCCTTTAAGATTTGGCGTACTATATCGTCGCGCTCTTTTCTTAGAGCATCCTTAGTCTCCCTGTCAAAATCTTGAAGTTTTTTAATCTTTTCGTCTATGGCTGCCTGTTTAGCTTCCTTGCCCTTGTCGCCCATTAATTCCATATCATCCTTTAATTTTTTAATCTCGGTTACGAGTTTATCCCTTTCGCTCTGCTTCGCATTACCTTTATTTTCTAATTGCTTATCGAAATCCTTCGTCTTATTATAATCGTCGAACACCTTAGACAAATCCATATAAGCGATCTTCTCGCCCGCCGCATATGCGGTATTAAAAAATCCAAAAGATACTGTGAGCAAAAATACTACTGCTAATTTTAAGATTGTACTTTTCACGCTCATCTTTCCCCCTTTTTAAAAAGCCCTTGTTAAACTGAAATGAAACCTCCCCTGTTTCTTCTCGCCTGGGTCTACCCTCAAAGGATAACCATAATCTAATTTGACCGGACCAATTGGGGTCTTGACCCTTACGCCAACGCCCGTGCCATATTTATAGCCGCCCGAACCGAAATCGCTAACTTTAGACCACACATTTCCTGCATCGAAGAAGGCTGCACCCTTAATAAATTCGACTATCGGAAATACGTATTCTGCGTTGCCAACGAGCAAAGCCTCACCACCAACCGGATCATTGGAGGCGGGGTCCCTTGGGCCTACGCGTCTTTCCCTAAATCCGCGAATCGTATTCGCGCCACCAGCATAGAATCTCTCATAAATAGGCACGCTCGTTGAATCGCCATAAGCATCGACTAAACCGGCGCGCAATTTCAATTCGATGACGTGATTTTCATGAGGTGGGATATAGAATGCGGTTGACCCATACCATTTTAAGAAATCTTTGTCGCCCCCAAACAGTCCACCTGCGCCTTCTACCGAACCAAATAATTGGTAACCTTTCGATGGGTTATAAAGCGAGTCCCTCGTGTCACGCGTCAACGCCAGCGTCAAACTCGAGATATTATTTGTCCCCTCTTCCTTTCTTAAATCAGCAGTCGCTTCAGGGGAAACATCTGATATCTCAACTTTCTCAAGCCGATATGTCAAATCGCCTCTATCGAAGTCGGTAAATTCCTTCCCGAACCTCAAAGCGCCACCTTGCCTCATCTCATCATAACCATAACCGATACCCCTTGCCCTCAGGTGCGTATTCTGATAGACATCGAAGCCAAAAAGATACGGATAACCAAATATCCATGGTTCGGTAAAGCTTAATTGATAGTCCCTCCTTATAGTGCCGAATTCGCCCCTTAACACTAATTGCTGTCCGCCGCCAGTAAAGGTCGGGAAATTCATGATATCGAAATTTCGCTGGGTAACTTGGACAAATCCAACCGCTTTATCGATGGTAGAAAATCCTCCCCCGAATGCAAATTCACCAGTTTTGGTTTCCTTCACTTCAACGATTAGATTGCTTTTATTTGGAACTGTCCCTTTTTCGGTATCGAAAGATATCTCTTCAAAATAACCTAAATTATAAAGCCTTTCTTTCGAGCGCTGAAGTTTTTTTCCGTCGAAGGGCTCGCCGGGTCGAACCCTAAGTTCCCTCCTTATTATCTTATCCTTGGTCTTTATGTTGCCCTTTATCTCAATCCTCTCAACATAGGTCAGTTCATTTTCCACTATATTATAAGTAACGTCTATATTGCCGGTTGAAGCATTTAAAAATGTCTCGGACTTCACAACCGCGTAGATATATCCGCTTTCGAAATACAACCCTTGAATCGCATTTACATCTTCCCTTAACTTGTTTTGACTAAACACCTTGCCAGAGGCCATTTTTAGGGGCTTCTTAATATCCGCTTCGGATAGTACAACATTGCCGGAGAATTTAACTTCGCCGACGTAATATTTTTTCCCCTCATCGACTTTTATATTTATATGAAGGAACTTTCCTGTGCTATCGTATTTGAGTTCAGGCTCAAGCCTTATGTCCAAAAACCCTTCAGATTCATAAAAGGCCTTTATCTTTTCTAAGTCTCCTTCAAATGCCTCCTCGTTAAAGATGCCCGAGGTAAATAACGCATCTTTCTTCGTCGCCATCAATTTAAGTAGCTTGTTAGCCTTAAACGCCCGATTGCCCTCAAAGGTTATCTTCCTTATCTTAACCCTTTTGCCTTCATCTATCGTTATCGTAATAACCGCTTTGCTGGTTGCCTCCTCCAATCTTATTACGTAATCTACCTTTGCGTGAGTAAAACCCTTCTTGTAATATAGCTCCCTGATTGTCGTTAGGTCCTCTTTAAGTTGTCTCTCATCTAATATCTCATCCTGCTTTGACTTCATCTCCTTCCTTAGCTTTTCGTCCCTTATCGCCTTATTTCCAACGAAGATAATCTGGCCTACCGGGGGTTTCTCAGTAACGACGAAGAGGACTTCTATCCCATCTTCGTACTCCTTCACCTCTGCCTTTACATCTGAGAAGAATCCCAAGCCGTAAATGCGCTTTATATCTTCATCAACGGTGGCTTTCGCATAGAACTCACCTACCTTCGTCTTTATTTTAGAAAGGATAACCGAAGAAGCTATAGCTTTATTCCCCGAGACATAGACCGACTTTACGGTTTTCCCAGAAACCTCCTGAGAAAGAGCGTCGGCACAGGTTAAGAAGAATATCAATCCAATAACAGATGCTGATATATATTTTTTCATTAAATTTTTAATTTAACATATAGAGGATATAAAGTCAACGCCGTTCTTTCTTACAACGAAGCCCCGCCCTTTTAAATTTAAAGGGGCGGGACGAAGAAATGCTACGAAGTAGGGAAGGGCAAAGTAAAGCAAATTGTTACTCCTCAGGCAACTTTGCCAAATTTTCGAACCTGGTGTATTCCTTTATAAACGTCAAGTTTATCATTCCT
>CAZUZR010000007.1:19721-39994 GCA_964625025.1 uncultured Planctomycetia bacterium
TTGGCTATTATTAAGTCCGTAATGCCTCTATTCTCTTGCGTCGGGGTATAGAATTCCTCGCGAAATAGCAGTATCACCACATCCGCATCCTGCTCGATAGCTCCGGACTCCCTCAAATCTGCTAATTGTGGGCGCCTATCTTCTCTTTTTTCTGGCCCCCTCGAAAGCTGACTTATCGCAACTAACGGGACGTTCAATTCCTTCGCAAGCGACTTCAAAGAACGAGAGACATCAGCTATCTCCTGTTGTCTATTCTCTGCGCGAGTCGGGCTTTGTAACATCTGCAAATAATCAACTATTATAAGTTGGATGTCGTGCTGGGACTTAAGTCGCCTTGCCTTTCCCCTTAACTCCAAAATCGATAAGGTCGCTGAATCGTCAATGTATATTGGCGCCTCTGATAATTTACCGGCGGCGTTCGTTAAGCGCGGCCAATCGGATTGGGACAAAAAACCAGTCCTCACTTTATTCGCATCAACCCTAGCGTGAGAACATAACATCCGCTGGACCAGCTGTTCCTTCGACATCTCGAGGCTGAAGACCGCGACCGGCAACTTCTCGATAACCCCGACATGTTCAGCAATCGAGATAGCGAAAGCGCTCTTTCCCATTGAAGGCCTGCCGGCAATCACAATTAAATCTGATGCTTGTAAGCCAGCTGTTAGCCTATCGAAATCGTGAAATCCGGTTGGAATCCCTGTTATATGGGTCTTCCTTTGATAAAGGGAGTCTATCGTCTCTATCGAATCTTTGATTATCTCTTTTAACGAAACGAATCCGCCTTCTATCTTTTTAGATGTTATCTCAAAAATCATTCGTTCGGCTTTGTCCAAAAGGTCATCGGCGTCCTCTTCCGACCCGTAAGCCTCGGAGACGATGGTGGTTGCGCTGGCAATTAAATTACGAAGCAGGCTCTTCTCTTTGACTATCTTCGCATAGTGTCGGACATTAGCAGCGGTTGGAACAGCGGTTGTTAAAGTGGTCAGATAATTTATTCCGCCGACATCTTCAAGCGCGCCTTTCTTCTTCAACTCATCGATTAAAGTCACAATGTCAGCAACCCTGCTTTTGTTATAAAGGCCAACTACCGCATTAAAGATTATCTTATGGGCTTCCTTATAAAAAGAATCCTCATCCAATATCTCTATAGCATGAGATATAGCTTCTTCCTCAATAAGCATAGAACATAATACCGCCATCTCCGCCTCTATATTTTGTGGCGGCAGCTTCTCTAATAAGATATCCTTGGAAATGTCCTTTATATATTTTGCGGCCACTTTACTTTTTCACAACCCAAAGCTTTAAATTTGCGGACACCTCTGGATGCAACTTAATCGGCACAGCATAAATCCCTATCTGATTTATGTGCTCTTTAAGTTCTATCTTTTTCTTATCCAGGATGATTCCCTCCTCTTCCAACGCCTTTTGAATATCTATGCTTGTAACCGAGCCAAATAATCTGTCGTCTCTGCCAACCTCAACTACAATAGTGCATGAGGCGCGCGAGATAAGTTCAGCCAACTGCTGAGCCTCGTGCTTTTCTTTTTCTTGCGCTTGTGCTTTCCTCTTCCTCTCAACCTCTATCGCTTTTAAGTTCTGCGAGGTTGCCAGCAGCGCAAGCTTTTGGGGCAACAGATAATTTCGCGCATACCCGTCTTTGACGGCGACGATCTCGCCCGACTTGCCTAATTCTTTTACATCTTGTAACAAGATTAACTTCATCTGTTCGTTTGCTCGTTAGCCTGTTAAAACCAATTAACCAGCAAGCCAGCTAACCATTTAAACCAAGGTAAAAGGCAAAAATGCCGCAAGGCGTGCTCTCTTAATAGCCCGAGCTAGTTGGCGTTGATGTCCTGCGCAATTGCCGGAGATTCTCGACGGAATTATTTTGCCTCGCTCGGTTATAAATTTAGAAAGTTTTTGGATATCTTTATAATCTATGCCCTTTACCTTCTCAACGCAAAATTTGCAAACCTTCTTTCTAAATATCCTTTTAGGCCTTTCCATCTACGCTCCTCTCTACCTGTCGGTAGACAGGTTAAAATGGTGGTTCTTCATCAGGGCCGCCTTTGGTTTCCTTCGGCTTCCCCTGTCCGGCTATGTCTTCATCAAAGGGCATATCAAGCGCTGCCCCTTCCTTTGTTGATTCAGTATCTACTTCTACTCCAACGCCTTTGCCTCTGCCTAAAAATTGTACATTTTGTGCTATCACTTCTAACGTCGAGCGCTTCTCGCCCTGAGGCGTCTCCCAGCTTCGACTCTGTAGTCTTCCCTCCACGAAGACTGGGCTACCTTTAGATAGATATTCTCCACAGGTCTCAGCAAGCCTGGCCCAAACGACCACGCGAACATAACAGACATCTTCTTTCTTCTCACCGGATTGTAAAGTGTAAGTCCTATTAGTCGCTATTGTAAAAGTAGTAACAGCTGCTCCACTCGGCACGTATCTTAATTCGGGGTCACGCGTTAAGTTCCCAATTAAAAATACCTTATTCAATTTCGCCATCGAAGGTCTCCTTTTGTCCGCTTCACCTTTCTTTAGCGGGCTTAGCTTTAAACGGTGTTCCTCATGCTGGGCGGCTTGACATCTCGCCGCCCCCCTCAAATCGGCGCTCCTTACCCCTCGCCCTACAGTGTCGCACCAGCAGTGTCGCGCTTAAATAGCTGTATCCTTAAAATCAGCTCGTGCAATTTATACAACTTCTCCATATCCGAAATCGCCTTTGGGCCAGCCATAAAGTATATTAAAAGATAATGGCCTTGATTTTCCTTTTTAATCTCATACGCTAACTGTCTTAAGCCCATATCCTCTTTATTTTCAACCACCCCGCCGTTTTTGACTATTACATCTACAATCGCAGAAGATGCCTTTTCTAACTCATCTTTATTCAAATTTGGCTTAAGTATAAATAGGCCCTCGTATTTATTCATCTTCTATCCTTTCTATTCACGACGTTGAAACGATGCGCCGCGCGCTGTGCGCCTTCTCTAATCCAAACCTCACAACAGGAAACTGCAGCCTTTAATACGTCGTCTAAAGTTTTTGCCTGGCCTCTGTCAAATGGTGACAAAACATAATCGCTTAGGTCTGCCTTCAATCTCTTTTTACCTATCCCTATTCTAAGCCTCGAAAATTCCCCACTTCCTAAATGCTCGATAATTGATGCCAGACCCTTATGGCCTCCAGAAGAGCCCTTCGCCCTTATCCTTATTAATCCTGAGGGTAGATTCACATCATCGCATATTACTAGGAGTTCCTTTAACTGAACTACCTTCCGCGACAATAAGGCCGTGACTGCCTCGCCGGAATTATTCATATAATTTTGAGGCAATGCTATTATAATCTCTTCTCCAAAAACTGCGCCTTTTCCAATGAGCGACTTAAAAGCCTTTGAATTAAGTTTTATCTTCCATTTATCGCCTAAGGCAGAGGCGACTTTAAATCCGATGTTATGCCGTGTGGCTTCATATCTTCTGCCGGGATTGCCAAGGCCGACGATTAACTTCATTGAATTAAATTAAGTTTAAACTTTCGCCGCACCGCTCGATTTTCCCCAGCGAGGAAAGTCTCGCTCGATGAATCTTCTCGCTCTCTCCTTAGATTAAACTGTGGAGAACCCTGCCCGCTCGAATCTTCAACGTGCTGCTCCAAGTCTAAACTTAATTTATTTTTCACCTTTTTCTTTCTCTTCAGCTCCCTCTTCAGGAACTTCTTCCTTCTTCTGTTTTATAACCTCGGGCTCGGTTATCGCCTCCTCGGGCTTTACTTCCTCAACCTTAACCTCAACCGGCTTTTCGACAGCGATGACTCTAAGCCCCGGGTCATTTAAAACTTTGACTGCCTTTGGTGCAACTATATCTTTCACAAACAGGGCATCGCCTATCTTCAAATTCGTGATATCGACCTCTAACTTTTCGGGTATTTGCGTTGGCAAACATTCAACCTGGACCTCCCACAGCACGTGTTCCAATACGCCGCCATCTTGTCTTACGCCGATGGCCTCGCCTTTAGTAGCAACCGGCACATTTACCTTTATCGTTTCGGTCAATGAGATTTGATTAAAATCGACATGCAAGATACCGCCGCTGACAGGATTATGCTGAATCTCTTTTATAATACAAGTCCTCTCCTTTTGTTTTTCATCGCCGGCTATCTTTAAATTTATGATGACGTTCTCGCCGGCGGCGGTATGCAGGATTTTCCCAAGTGCCTTCCTATCTAAAACCAAAGGCGTAGTTTTCTCGCCCCTTCGATAAACGACCGCTGGGATAAACCCTCCGCCGCGTAATCGCTTGACGGCCTCCTTGCCTAATTCCTTTCTAAATTTTGCTTCTAACTTAACCTGTTCCATCTATTTTTTGAACCTCGCTTTTTTTGGTTCGCTCGTTGGCCCGTTCGCCCGTTAAAACCAGCTAACCAACCAACCAATTTATTGGTAGACTTTATCGAAGAGGATACTAATCGATTCCTCATTATGTATTTTCTCTATCGCTTTGCCTAAAAGGGAAGCAACTGAAAGAATTCTTACCTTTGGTATCATCCTCTTCTTATCGATCGGTATTGTATCGGTAACTATTAATTCTTCTAACTCGGATTTTTTTATCCTTTCAATCGCAGGGCCGGAAAGGACCGGGTGCGTTGCAGCCGCATAAACTGCCTTTGCACCCGCCGATTTAAGCGCCCCCACCGCTTCGACTAGCGTGCCAGCGGTTGCAACTAAATCGTCGACGATACAAACATTTTTGCCCTTCACCTCTCCCATTATATTCATAACCTCTGCTTCCCTATCGTTTATGCGCCTTTTATCTACAACTGCCAAGTCCGCCTTCAATTTCTTCGCATAGGCGCGTGCCATCTTAACTCCGCCTACGTCTGGAGATACAACTACCAGATTCGGCAAATGCTTCTTTTCAAGATACTCTATAAACACATTTACTGCAAATAGATGATCTAAGGGTATATCGAAAAATCCCTGTATTTGTCCTGCGTGTAAATCCATCGTCAAAACCCTGTTTGCCCCTGCGACCGTTATTAAATCAGCGACCAGCTTCGCCGTTATCGGAACTCGAGGCCTATCCTTTCTATCCTGCCTTCCATATCCATAGTAAGGAATTACCGCCGTAATCCGACGGGCGGAAGCGCGCTTCATCGCATCAATCAAAACCAGAAGTTCCATCAAATTCTCATTTACGGGCGGACAGGTGGGCTGAACTATAAAGACATCCCTTCCTCTTACATCTTGCTCTATTTTTACCCTTATCTCTCCATCATTAAATCTATCGACTTCGGCTTCGCCTAAACCAATTTTAAGATAATTGCAAATTTTCTTCGTCAGTTCTAAATTTGCATTTCCCGAGAAGACCAAAAGGTCATTTTTCTTCATCCCGCACCTTCTCCTTTTATTTTTTTACTTTCTTCAAAATTTTGCCAGGTACCCCGACGACAACCGATTTTGCTGGGACATCCCTCCTGCGCAGGACAACGCAACCAGCGCCTGTTAAAGCGCCTTTGCCAATCTTAACCGGCGCAACAAAAACAGTTCCGCTACCAATGAATGCGCCGTCGCCGATTGTGGTCCTATATTTTCCTTTTCCATCATAGTTTGCGGTGATAGTACCGCATCCAACATTTACATCCTTACCTATAGAAGCATCGCCTAAATAAGTCAGGTGTTTAGCCTTAGTCCCACTTTTAATCCTCGAGCGAACTACCTCGACGAAATTTCCAAGTTCAACATTATCCTCTAACACTGTGTCTCGCCTTATCCTGCAAAAGGGCCCTATGGAGCAACCCTTGCCTATCTTAACATCCTTTTCAATTACGACGAAGGGATAGATTATAGTATCTTTTCCTATTTTAACATCGGGCGCGATAAATGTAGTCTGTGGAGATAAAATTGTAACGCCTTCGTTTAACAGTTTACTTATAGTCCTTTCCTTTAAAATCGAATGTGCTTTCGCTAAATCTCCTCTTGAATTTATGCCGATTGCCTCATTAGGGTCATCTGCCTGAATGGCGTTTATCCTTTTTGCCTCATCTGCAAATACCGCAATCAAATCGGTTAAATAATATTCCTTTTTGACCTTTGATTTCTTTATCTTTTCTATCGCATCGAACAAATCGCCCTTCTTAAAACAATAGGCGCCGGCATTTATTTCACGAATGCGCCTTTGTTCTGGCGATGCCTCTTTATCTTCGACTATCCCCACAATTCTATTAGATGGGTCGCGAAGGATCCTGCCATATCCAGTTGGGTCGTCTAACTTGGTGACCAAAAGCGTGCAAGAAACACCTGATAATTTATGCGCCTTTATCAAAGACCTTATGCTTTCGGATTTAATTAAAGGGTTATCGCCGTATAAAACGAGGACATCTTCGACAGACGATAAAGCATCCTTCGCAACTTTTACGGCATCGGCGGTCCCGAGTCGTCTCTTTTGAACTACGGCCCTTGCCTTGCCTTTCAAAAAATTTTTAACTTCACTCGCTTTATGACCGACTACGACTATAGGTCGGCCAATTCCAGCTGCCCTCACAGCATTCAATACATATTGAAGAATAGTTTTTCCGTATAACTCGTATAAGACCTTGGGCACCTCGGACTTAAAACGCGTCCCTTCACCAGCAGCCAGGATTATGCAACCAATACCGCCCAATTTAAACCTTATAGAGTTTATTGAGTTTGTTGAGTTCGTAGAGTTTATTGAGTTCATCTTCACCTATCAACTCAAGCAACTCAGGTGAACTAGAAATAACTCAACGAACTTTTAAAAAAGTTAAGCGATCTTTCGTTTATCTTCGCCCCGAGCAATCAAAATCGGCTTAGACCTTCGCATAATAGACTCGGGCGTAAGTATGCACTCCGCGATATCGCTCTGCGATGGCAATTCATACATAACCTCGAGCATTACCTCCTCTAAAATTGAACGCAATCCACGAGCACCTGTGCCTTTGCGCAGCGCCTCCTTCGCAATCGCGTTTAAAGATTCGTCAGAGAATGTCAACTTTACATTCTCCATCTCGAAGAATTTAGTATATTGCTTTATAATGGCGTTCTTAGGTTTAAGCAACACATCGACTAACTCTTTCTCGCCGAGGGGGTTCAAGGTTGCAACGACTGCAAATCTGCCTACGAATTCGGGTATCATTCCAAACTTCAATAAATCCTCCGTCTCAACTTGGCTCAAGGTATCGCCTAATCTCTTGACCTTGGTTAATTGAGGGTCGTCGCGCCCTTGCGCGCTAGAACGGGATTCGTCTAAATAAGCGGCAAATCCTATTGTCTTCCTTCCAATCCTGCGCTCTATTATCTTATCCAATGTCGAAAAGGTACCGCCGCAAATGAAAAGTATATTTGTTGTATCAACCTGAATATACTCCTGCTGCGGATGTTTTCTGCCCCCTTGTGGCGGGACGTTTGCAACTGTGCCCTCCAAGATTTTGAGCAGCGCCTGTTGAACTCCCTCACCTGAAACATCTCGCGTAATCGAAACATTATCCTGGGTTTTGCCTATCTTATCTATCTCGTCGATATAAACTATCCCGTATTGTGCGCGTTTCGCATCATAATTGCAGGACTGTAAAAGCCGAAGCAGTACGTTTTCGACGTCTTCGCCAACATATCCCGCCTCAGTCAGGGGCGTGGCATCGCATAACGTAAAGGGAACATCTAAAATTTTAGCCAGCGTCCTCGCCATAAGAGTCTTGCCGGAACCAGTAGGCCCTATCAATAATACATTGGATTTTTCAAATTCCACATCGCGATGAGCGGCTTGGGTCATTATCCTTTTATAATGATTATAGACCGCAACCGAAAGTTGCCTTTTGGCGCGTTCTTGGCCTATCACATATTGGTCTAATTGACGTTTAATTTCGGTGGGCTTTAATAATTCCTTAACGCGCGACACGCGTCTTGACTTTACCTCCTCTTCTTCAGCGCTTGCCAATATCTGGTTACAGAGTTTAACGCAGCTCTCGCAAATATATGCTCCCTGGCCGGAAAATAATTTTCTTACTCTATCTCGTGATTTTCCGCAAAATGAACATCTCTCCGCCATCTTTTGTTCTCCCGTTTGTCAGTTAGCTCGTTTACTCGCTAAACTATCTAACTAACGAACTAACTAATTATCAGTGCCAACTTCTTTCTTCTCGTCCAGCCTTTTATTTGCGCTTCGCGTTTTAAGGCCTCATTTTACTACCGCATGGCTCTGAATAAAGCAATTTACTAACCTTAAATGCGTGAGTAAATTTACCACCTTTGCCTGATACATGCTCTTCGAACCGGCGGTGAACATTATCTGTAATGCCAGTATATAAATCGCCATTTTTACACTTGAGAATATACACGAACCACATATTGTCCTTCGACTCCCTCGCTTCACTCGGTCGCTCAGGACACTTCTCCACATTCGACTCCGCTCAGTGGAGAATCCTGAGTGCAATCGAAGGATTCTCCTCGGCTTGTACTGAGCGAGGCCGAAGGCCGAGTCGAAGTACTGGGACGTCTGGACTCCGGCGCTACGCGCCTTGAACCAGTCGCTTCGTCTTCACTCCGCTCCCCATAGGGGCTCTGCCCCTCTGGCGCTTCTCACTACGTTCGTCGCTGTCACCTCTGAATACGTGGGGACAATCTCCCCACACCCCTTTGGTTCTCGTCCTGCGATTTATCATTAGGCCATTAGCTCTTTGCCATTTGTCAATATGGCTGGGACGTCTGGACTCGAACCAGAATAGCGAGACCCAAATTCTCGTGTCCTACCATTGGACGACGTCCCAAAAAATCTTCTTTACTAATTTACCAAAGAAGGAACTTAAAGTAACTCGCTCACAACTCCTCTTCGCCCACTTCTTCTTTAAGAGGGCCTAAAGAAGGCCCTTTCTTCTTTTCGGCCTCGTAGGCTTCGAGGACCTTCTTTTGAATATACTCCCTGCACTCGAGGGTTATGGGGTGGGCTATATCTTTATGCTCTAACTGGCGCTCTTTTTCTTCTTCTTGTACGCTCCTGATAGGACGGCTTATCGCCTCTAGGCTCGCCCCGCAATTGTTACAAAACTTAGAGCGCACTACATTCTTAAAATTGCATTTGGGACAAGGTTCTTTTATCTTCCTTGACGGCATAGCGACGAATAAACCCTTTTGCCCTTCGATGACCTTGACGTTTCTAACAACGAAAGAGTTATCAAGGGTTATCGTAGCATATGCCTTTAATTTCCTATCCTGCCCCTCCTTCAAGAAGACCCTAACCTCGGTGATTTCCATTTAACCCACTCCTTTCTTCACCCCGTTAGAAATATTATTTACACAATGGATATAGCAAAATTTCTAACGGGGTTCACCATAGATGAAAATGGCTGGCCATCGGCATTCATTTGACATCTTTAAAACGTTAGTTGATTTACCAATACGTCGTCGCTACGAAAGCCTGCCAGCCCTCCTTAAGTGAGAGCCTTTCCTTCGCCTCAAGAGCTTCCTCTTTCCTCGAGGCGATTCCAAATACAGTAGGCCCACTGCCGCTCATTAATGATGCCTTTAACCCGGTTTTCAATATCGCTGATTTGACTTCGTGGATATCACTAAACCTTTTTTCGCTCGGGCCTTCTAAGCTGTTAAATAAAAGCTCCTTAAGGTCCTCGAAGCGAATCTTTCTGAAGGATTTTAAATCAATTTTACTATTAACGCTCATATGTGTCAAGCCCAAATTTAGTGCGGAATATGCATCGCTTGCCAACACCTCAAAACCTGGATTTATTAAAAGATACCAAAAGTTCTCACCCCTTGGAACTTCCTCCAAAATTTCGCCCCTGCCGCGGCCGAGGGCCCTTCCTACATCTAAAATAAAAAACGAAACGTCGGCACCTAACTGCCTTCCGAGATTAAGGAGTTCGTCTCTGTTTAATCTCAAATTCCAAAGGGCATTTAACCCGCACAAGCAAGTTGCGCAATTTGAGCTCGCTCCCCCTAACCCCGCCGCTACAGGAATCACCTTATTTATGGTTATCTCAACGCCAGACCTTAGGGCGTACTTCTCCTTAAGAAGGTGGGCCGCTTTATATGCCAGATTGCGAGAGTCGATTGGAACCTTTGGATTATCGCATAAAATCCTAATCTCATCTTTAATCGGTTTTAATCTAATCTCATCGCAAAGGTCTATTCGTTCAAACACCGTCTCGATATCGTGAAATCCATCTGGCCTTTTTTTAAGGACTTTTAAGTAGAGGTTTATCTTGGCGGGGGACTTTAAGGTAAAAGCATCGTTCATTATTTGAGCTTCAACACTTCCTGTGCCGCATTAACAATTCCGTCGGAATTTAAACCGAAATACTTCATCAACTCCCAGGCCTCGCCCGATTCGCCGAATCTATCTTTGACTCCGACAATCCTGAGCGGAACAGGATAATTCTCTGATATCACTTCGGAAACTGCGCTACCCATTCCGCCGACAATGGTATGTTCCTCAGCGGTAACAATAGCACGAGTTTCTTTGGCGGCCTTTATAATCTCCTCTTTATCTATCGGCTTTATCGTGTGAAGATTTATTACCCGCGCACTTATGCCTTGCCTTCTTAATTCCTCATGTGCTTTTAATGCTTCGTGCACCATAACCCCGCACGCAAAAATCGTCAAATCATCTCCATCCCTTAGGACAAGCGCATCGCCTATTCTAAATGGCTCATTTTCATTCGTAATAATAGGAAATGGCTCGCGGCCCAATCTTAAATATACCGGTCCGGGATGTGCTGCCGCTCGAATTGTCGCCAATTTTGCTTCGACAGAATCGCACGGCACGATTACCGTCATATTTGGCAAAACGCGCATCAACGTTATCTCTTCGAGCGCTTGATGGGAAGCGCCATCCGGCCCAACCGAAATCCCGCCGTGGCTTCCACCTATCTTTACATTTAAATTCATATAACAAATCGAAAGCCTTATCTGGTCCCAAGCACGACCGGAAGCGAAGACGCCAAATGTACATGCAAATGCAACCTTGCCACATAAAGCAAATCCAGCAGCGGTTGAAAACATATCCTGCTCCGCAACTCCAAAACCGAAGAACCTATCCGGATATCTATCTTTGAACCAACTTGCGCGAGTCGACTGCGTAAGGTCCGCAGATAAAACGACGATGTCCTTGTTTGTCCTTCCTAATTCAATTAACGCCTCTCCAAACCCATCGCGGGTGGGCTTCATCCCGTTAGGAATCTTATTTCTAACGGCATTCATCTGCGACATAATATTTTAATCTTCCTCTTCCACTTCTTTAAGCGCCTTTTCTAAATCGGCCTTCTTTAGTGCTATGCCGTGGTAGGCAACTGCATCCTTCGCCACGAAGGAGACGCCTTTTCCCTTTATGGTGTGTGCTATAATAATGGATGGTTTGCCTTTAATCAACTCGGCTTCATCATAGGCATCCATCAACTCTTTGAAGTCGTGGCCATTTACTTCAATTACATGCCAACCGAATGATGTCCATTTCTCCTTTAACGGCTCTAAATTCTTTACGTCACTTACCCATCCATCTATCTGCTGTTTATTGTAATCCAATATCGCACATAAATTGTCTATCTTGTAATGTCCTGCGGTCATCGCCGCCTCCCAAACCTGTCCTTCGTCTATTTCTCCGTCGCCTAAAAGACAATAGACCCTGTAATCTTTTTTATCAAGCCGCGCAGAAAGGGCAATCCCATTTGAGATAGAAAGCCCCTGGCCCAATGAACCCGTCGATGCCTCGCATCCCGGCGTAAATAGGCTGGCGTGGCCTTGTAAGATGGAACCTAATTTTCTCAATTTCAAAAGTTCGTCGTGTGGAAAAAACCCCCTGTGCGCCAAAACAGCGTAAAGCGGGGGACAGGTGTGGCCTTTCGATAACACAAATCTATCCCTATCCACCCACTTCGGATTTTTTGGGTCGTGCCGCAGTTTGTAATAATAAAGTGAAACGATAATCTCAATACAAGATAAAGAACCTGAAGTATGTCCAGAACCAGCTTCCGCGAGCATCCTCAAAACATCTTTCCTAATCTCCTTGGCAATTTCCTTTAATTCCCCAATGCCCGGCCTTCTCATCCCGCACCTTCTTTACAGCTACAGTTAATTTTATTATCAAAATATAAACGCATATAATTACCCCTGCCTTCATCCATCAAAAGGCGAATATTTGAAGGTGTGGGGCTCATTGTCCTCTTTGAGCTCTCTCTGATTTTTCTAACTTCTCCATTACGCTCTGTTGTTTTGGGTCCAACTCTAACGATTTCTTCCACGCTTGCCTCGCTTTTTCCTCCAAACCTTTTTTGTAATACACATCCCCTAAATGGTCATAAATTATAGGGTCATTTCCATATAATGAAATAGCCCTCTCAAGTTGGAGAACCGCTTCATCTATCATCCCCTTCTGATAATATGCCCAGCCCAAACTATCAACGTATGCGCCATTATCGGGGTCTACTTCCAGGGCCCTTTTTATTAAATCTACGGCCTCATTTAAATTCACTGCCTCTTCCGCATACATATAACCTAAATAATTCAGCGCATCTGCATGTTTGGGGTTTAACTCAATCGCCCTCTTTAACTCTTGCTTCGCCAAATCTTTTTGGCCCTGTCTTTCATAAGCGGAACCTAAATAAAAGTGGCCATCGGCGTCGTCTGGTGCTAACTCAACGACTTTTTTGTATGAATTTATCGATTCATTCCACATCCCTTTCTGTGAATATGCCACTCCTAATGAGAGATAGACTAAATTCGCTTTCTCCTTGGTATCTAAGGCTTGCGCCTTTTCTAAAAGGCTAATTGCCTCGTCGGCCCTCTTCTCGCTCAGATAAACATATGCCAGTTCCAAATAACCTTCGATATCCTTAGGCTCTAAGTCTATAACGAGCTTATATGTTGCGATAGCATCTTCTATCTTCTTATCTCGATAATAAAGCTGGGCGAGGAGCCGATAGATTTTTGTATTTAACGGCTCTAACTCTAAAACCTTTTTATAACCAGCTATCGCCTTATCGTTCTCACCTTTTATCTCATGCACTATCGCCTTGCTCAAAATCGCCTCTGTGTAATTCGGCTCTAATTTAATCGCCTCATCAAAATGTGCAATCGCATCGTCAAGGCGTTCTATCCTACTATAGATAATGCCTAAATTAAAATGGGCTAAACTAGAACCCGTCTCCTCTTTTAATATCGCCTCATAAACTGAGGCGGCTTCCTTTAATTTCTCCTGTATGACATATAAATCCGCAAGGGAGGCGAGCGCCTTTAGATCATGTGGATTTCTTTTTATGATCTCTTCGTATTGAAAGGCAGCTTGGTCAAATTTTTTTGTAATGGTGTTGAGGAGCGCAAGGATGAACCTCGCCCTTGAGTCATCCGGATTATATCTTATCGCAGCATCAAGATGTTCGCTTGCCTCTTTATATTTCGTAAGCCTTATGTAATCCAACGCAAGCCGCGTATGTATAGCGGATGAACGATAATCATATTCGAGGGCTTTTTGATATTCTTCTATCGCCCCGTCGAATTTATTCTCGCTATCTAATATAGCGCCGGCTATGAAATGGGCATGCGCCTTTGACGTGGTGGCCTTCTTCGATAGGGATCCTCCTGAAATAATGGTATCATCATCCGAGAGGCGTTCTGAAGAGCGGCAGTAAACCCCGCCCCTTTCTAAAGGGGCGGGATAAAGCAGGGTACTTATAGAGAGGATAGCAAAACTTATCCCCCCACACAAAATTATTTTATATTTTCTCACTTGAAAGTAAGTTTGTCTTTAGGGGTTTATTTCTTCTTATGCCTATCTCTTCGCAGTCTCTTTTTTCTCTTGTGCGTTCTAATCTTCCTTCTCTTTCGCTTCCTTCCGCACGGCATCGCTTCCTCCTTTAATTGTCGGAGTCAGAAATTACCAATCATCAAGCACCAATAATCAAATAATCATCAATAACCAATTTTCCAATAACCAAACCAACTAATTTGGTTATCCGGACATTGGGTATTGGAATTTATTTGGTTATTGTAATTTGGTAATTGGTTATTTTTCATCCTTGGATTTAATATATCACCTTATTAAGCGGATATTCGATTATCCCTTCGGCTCCTGCCTTCTTCAATAGGGGTATTAAATCCCTGACGCGCTTTTCATCTATAATCGTCTCAACCGCAACCCACCCCGGCACGCTCAAATTCGAAATCGTAGGCCTGCGCATAGCAGGTAAGATGCTAAGGATCTTTTTTAAATTCTTCGTTGAGACATTCATTTTAAGGCCAACCTTCTCCTCAGCTAATATCGCCCCTTTCAATAATATTGCGAGTTTCTCTATCTTTGCCTTCTTCCAAAAATTCTTCCAGGAATTTCTGTTTGCGATCAATTGTGTCGTCGAGACGCAAATTGTATCTACAATCCTTAAATTGTGCGCACGAAGAGATGAGCCTGTTTCGGTGAGTTCAACTATTGCGTCAACGAGACCAGTGCCGACCTTCGCCTCGGTTGCCCCCCAGGAAAACTCGACATCCGCTTTTACCTTTTTCTTCTTTAAAAAATCCTTCGTCACATTAACTAATTCGGTTGCAACCCTTTTTCCCTTAAGGTCAGCGACCTTTCGGATATTGGAACTTTCAGGCACGGCCAAGACCCACTTGACGGGATTTAAACTTTGTTTTGCGTATGTAAGTTCACAAACGCGCACCACATTAGAGCCATTCTCTAAAATCCAGTCGTTGCCGGTTATGCCGCAGTCCAATATGCCCTCTTCTACATATCTGGACATCTCCTGCGCCCTAAGTAAAACCGGCTCTAATTCAGGGTCGTCTATTGATGGAAAATACGACCTCTCCGAAGTGGAAATTAAGAATCCCGCCTTCTTTAACATTTTAAAGGTAGCCTCTTGTAGGCTACCTTTTGGCAAACCTATCTTAAGTTTAGGCATCTATTTTTTATCCCTCTTCCTTCTCCCTCGGGATTCTCTTAATCTCAGATTTTAACTTACGGCGAGAATATATCTTGCCGCTTTTCTTTACCCTTGTTCTGGGATTGATAACCCAGCTTCGCCTTACCTTAACCCTTCTATTTTTGTCGAACTTCATATTTTATATTCAATTGACTTAAAAGTCAATTACATTTTCTTTTTAAATTTACCATATATTAAGGAGGGTTGTCAATTGAGTAGAAAGTTATTATAGACCATATAAGGAACAAACAAATGAAAAGGCCTTGAAAACGAAGTCCTTATCGGTTATAATATTTTAACTTTTAAAAGGGCCTGATATGCTTAAAACGATTCGAAAAAAAGCAAGGATATTTCTGTATATATTGATAATTGCCTTCGTCGTCTGGCTCGCAGCCGACGTAATCTTAACTGGGCAGGGAGCTGTCTATGCGGGGATAATATTGGGAAAGAGGATTTCCCTTAGCGAATATAAAAAGGCTTGGGAAGCAGTTAGGACTAAGGCCATCTTCACCTATGGCGATGAATTCCGAAAGGTCGCAAGCAATTTAAACTTAGATGATGAAGCATGGGACAGGCTCATTTTATTATATGAGGCAAAACGACAGAGATTCAAAACCGACGATAGCGAAGTAGTAAACTTCATAAAAGATATTGCCATATTTAAGGATAAGGACGGTAAATTCGACCGCAAAACATACGAATATATATTAAGGTATACGTTCGGGCTTACCCCACGTGATTTCGAGGAGCAAATTCGCGAGGAACTTACCATCAAGAAGATGATAAATAGCCAAAATGAAAAGGTCCAACTTACCGATGAGGAAGTTTTAAGTGAATATAAAATAGCGAATGAAAAGGCAAAAGCCACTTACATCTTATTTAAAACCGAGGAGCATTATCCGCTTGCGAGTTGTACCGAAGATGAGTTAAGGTCGTATTTCGAAAAGAACATACAAAAATTTACAATCCCAGAACAAGTAAATGTGGAATATTTCGGAGGGGATTTCTCAGATGAAACTGAGGAAACGAAGAATGTGATTAAAAACCAAATGCAAGCTATATCTGATGAGCTCTCAGAAAATAAGGATTTTGGAGGTATCGCTAAAAAATATTCGATGCAGATTAAGGAAACGGGGTTCTTCGGAAGAGAAGATAAAATTGCCGATATCGGATGGTCGCTTGACTTCGCCAACGTTGCCCTCTCGCTAAAGCCGCAAGAGATAAGTAAGCCGATAGAGACAAAAAGCGGGGTAGGGGTATATATATTAAGGGTGAAAGAGAAAAGAGAAGCCCGACTAGCCGAATTCACAGAAGTTAAAGAAAGGGTAGAAAAAGCCTTGAAGGCAGAGAAAGCCCAAGAGGTAGCAAAGGCCAAATCTAAAGAGGTTCTTCCAACGATAAAAGCTAGAATTGAAAAGAAAGATAAATTTGAAGATATAGCGAAGGATTTATCTTTGACGGTTAAGGAAACTGATGCTTTTACGCGAAATACTTACATTCAAGGATTAGGTTTGGCAAGGGAATTCATAGATGCGGCCTTTTCTCTAAAGGAGGGAGAAATTTTTGCAGAGCCAATAAAAGTTCACAATGGCTATGCAATCTTAAAACTAAGCGCCTTTATTCCTATAGATGAAAATAAATATAAAGAAGAAAAGGAGAAATTCAAAGAGCAACTCTTAGCCCAAAAAAGATACACCAATTTTCTATTCTGGTTTTATGATTTAAGAAAACGTGCTGCCCTCAAGTCCAACCTCGAAAACCTCCAGGGACGGTTCTGATACTAATCTAAAGAAGTGTCCCTCTAAATTTTTGGCAGGAAGCTTTTGCCCATTAAATAGGTATCGATGCTGTGGGTAGCTTGCCTTCCCTCTGAAATTGCCCAAACGACCAAAGATGCACCTCTGTGACAGTCGCCAGCAGAAAAAATCCCTTTAATCGAGGTCATATAATTTTCATCGGTTTTGATATTCCCACGGGAATCGAACTCTATGCCTAACTCGGTGAGCAACCCCTTATGAACAGGATGGATGAATCCCATTGCTAATATAACAAGATCAGCCCCAACCTCAAATTCCTTCCTTTCTTTTTCGCAGATAAGTTTTTTAACTTTACCGCCAACGCCCACAAATTTTTTAGTTTGAACAGACCAATGGCGAACCCCTCCTTCTTCATGGGAGGTCGAGGCCTTTAAAATCACAGGATATGTAGGCCAAGGCATATCTTCGGTGCGAGATTCTGGTGGCTTTGGCAAAATCTCAATCTGAGTAACAGAAACTGCGCCCTGACGACGTGCAGTTCCGACGCAATCAGCGCCTGTTGCGCCGCGATGAAGTAGATGTTCAAGAGCTAATATGCCCTTTGAAACAATATCATAAGATTTCTCACCTTTAACATTACAGACGAATCCCGCGCCACAAGAATCGTGTTCGAAACTTGGGTCGTAAAGGCCTTGTTTTTGTGGTAAATGTGCGTATTTCATCTTCGCTTCCGCTTTAACCTAATTTAGAGATAAAAAAACGCCCTTTTGAAGCAGGTCTTCCTCCCAAAAGGACGTCTGTGTCCTACCTTTTAAATTCACGAATAGTTACAACAAAAATGGCGCCTTCTTCATCAAGAAGACGCCTTCGTCAAACTAACTTCTCTGTTTTTTACAAAATAAAGTATACCAGAAATTCAGAATTTGTCAAGTATAATTTTATTCTTATTTTCTCTTCTCTATGACGATTTCCCAATCGGAATCGTTTATCTGATTTACTCCCAAAATTTTTTGGCCTTCATATTCCATTGCCTTTGGAACTTCGTCAACCGCATTTTTATAATCCACTATCACTTTTAGCACTTGGCCAATTTCCATTTTCTCTAATTCGAGTTTCGAATTTATAAAATTATACGGGCAAATAGTGCCTTTTAAGTTCAAAATTCTATCTATTTTTAATTCTTTCTTTGGCTCTTCGAAAAATTCGCCGTTGATATAAGCACGCGTCCTTGATTCCTTCGGCTCTTTAAAAATTTTTTCTGCCGGCCCGTGCTCGATTAAATAACCTAAGTATAAAAATACCGCGTAATCTGCAATCCTCATCGCCTGCTGGATATTGTGTGTTACTACAACTATCGTATAATCGTTTTTTAGGTCAATTAATTTCTTTTCGATGTGCTGAGCGGAAATAGGGTCCAGCGCGGATGTCGGCTCATCGCCTAAAATCGCTTCTGGCTCTACTGCCAAACCTCTCGCCAAGCATAACCTTTGCTGTTGTCCAATAGAAAGTTTAGCCGCAGGGGTATGTAACCTATCCTTAACTTCATTCCACAAACTCGATTCTTTCAGATAATGCTCAACGATTCTATTCAATTCTTTTCTATCTTTTATACCGTGAATCCTCGGGCCATATGCGACATTATCGTAAATAGACAGCGGCAGGACCTGCGGCTTCTGCGAAAGCAAGCCCATCTTCTTTCTTAGATGTGTCACCTCAACTTTTGGGTCATAGATATTCTCACCATCAACCAAGACTTGTCCGCTAACCCTGACCCCCTCTTGAAGATCTATCAGGCGATTAAAAGACTTGAGTAAGGTTGTCTTGCCGCAACCAGACGGCCCGATAATCGCAGTTATCTTCTTATCAGGAAGGTTGATGCTAATATCATTTAGCGCTTTCTGTTGGCCATACCAAACGTTTAGATTCCTTACGCTTATATGAGTCTTAAATTCCATTTTGTTCTCCTATTTAACGATGTGTTTTGTAAACCTCTTTGACAAAAATCTCGATAATATGCTTATAAATAATATTATCGCAGTTAATACCAGCGCCGAGGCATAACCGCGCTCTTGCACCTCGGGGAAAGGCGTACCTAATTGAAAAAATATCGCCAGAGGTAAAGTCGCAACCGGCTTAAATAACGAATAAGGCAAGGAATCAGTAAAACTTGCAGTAAATAAAACTGAGGCCGCATCGCCAATACCTCTGCCAAAGGCAATTAATATAGCGGTTAGTATTCCAGGCAGTGCTTGTTTAAAAACTACTTTGAGTGCAGTTTCTAATTTAGTTGCACCTAAGGCATAAGATGCCTCTTTTAACTCAAAAGGAATCATTTTTAAAACCTCATCCATACTTCTCGACATAATCGGTAAGATGAGCAAGGCTACAGTAATAATCCCAGCTAATAAAGATGCCTGTAAGCCTAAAAAAACCATCACTATAAAGCCAAAGGCGCCATAAACAATAGAAGGGATACCCCAGAGCACATCCAAGAAAAAACGCACAAGAAAAGCAAATTTTGAATTTTTCCTTAAATATAAATTTAGGTAAAAAACCAAAGGAAGGCTAATCAAAAGAGCTAGAAATGTTGCCCCTATTCCCAAAACAATTGAACCTAAAATCGCATTGAGAATCCCCCCTTCCTTACCTAAATAATAACCACCTTTGGGTGTTTTAATAAGCATATCCAAATTTAAAGCAGGAAAGCCTCTTAAGAATATGGTCGCCAAAATTAGGATTAAACTCCCTACAACTATAGATGTAGAAAATATCATCAGAATTTTAAAAATATTTTCTTCTATCTTCCTTTTATCCATATTAAGACTCTCTCCTTTCAACATACAACAGAATTCCCCAACCAAGCATATTAAATAAGCTGGTCACAATCAATAAGAACAACGCCGCTAAAAGCACTGCAGCGTCATACAGAGGTATGGACATCATCTCCCCATAAGTATTGGCAATAAGTGCCGGCAAAGGATAAGCGGTATCAAAGATTGATTTAGGAAACCCGTGCAAGTCGCAACCCGCAACCATTAAAACCGCCATTGTCTCCCCAAATGCACGAGATAATCCTAAGATTATCGCCGCAATAATGCCGGGCCGCGCTTTTTTTAATACTATATATTTTATTGTCTGCCACCTCGTCGCGCCTAAGGCCAACGATGCCTCCCTTACGTCAAAGGATACGGTCCTGATTACCTCTTCTGCAACGGAGATAATTATCGGAAAAGCCATAATGGATAAAACAATGCCGCCGGTTATGGCTGAAAAGCCGGTGTAATTATCCGAAGTGAACGGAAAAAACGGGAATCTCTCGCTAAAAAAAGGCATAAGATAATCCCGCACTAAAGGCACGATAGCAATAATTCCCCATACGCCATAGACCACAGGAGAAATTCCCGCAAGCAAGTCAATCATCGGTTTGGCAAATTCCCTGGTTCTTTTGTGGGCATATTCTGAAAGATATATTGCCGTAAGAATACTTAATGGCACGGCAATAGTTATCGCAATCGCTGTCACCCAAAGCGTTCCTACGATAAAACTCGCCAAGCCGAATTGACCCTGCGTAGGATGCCAGG
>CAZUZR010000008.1:0-38268 GCA_964625025.1 uncultured Planctomycetia bacterium
GCATGCGAAGCGTACGACACTCTCCGCGACCTTTATCCCACCCACGTCCTCCTGACAAACCTCGAGCACGAACACGTTGACTTTCACCCAACCTTCGAAGCGCTAGTAGAAACTGTTATCACCATGAGCGACCGAATGCCGAACGAAGGCCGCCTGTTCTTCACGGCTGACGATTCCGGGGCCAAAGTCGTCGCCGAATCGTCCATCGCCAAGGCCGTCGCGGTTCCTATCGCCGCCGATCTGCCAAAACTCGCCTTACCCGGAGAACACAATCGGGCCAACGCATCGCTGGCGCGTAGCGTCTCGTTGTACATCGGCGCGAACGAAGAAGCAGTGGATCAAGCCTTGAGTTCATGTCAAGGAGCGGAACGCCGCCAAGAAGTTCGCTATGATGGGGCCGACCTCACGCTGATT
Source organism: uncultured Planctomycetia bacterium (assembly GCA_964625025.1). Classification (GTDB taxonomy): domain Bacteria; phylum Omnitrophota; class Gorgyraeia; order Pluralincolimonadales; family CAZUZR01; genus CAZUZR01. The sequence continues at coordinate 415 of CAZUZR010000008.1, forward strand.
GACGACTACGCCCACCACCCCACAGAGATTTCGGCGACGCTCCGGGCGTTGCGAGTCGCCTATCCGGGTCGAAGAATGGTAGTTGTTTTCCAACCCCACCTCTACAGTCGAACGGAACCCCTGATCGAAGAATTTGCCCACGCGTTGAGCGCAGCCGATGAACTGGTCATCACAGACATCTATCCGGCACGAGAACGGCCATTGCCGGGAGTAAGTTCCGTAAGAATCGCGGAACTGACCAAGATTACGACGACCTACATTCCTTCGCGTCATCTGTTGCCGAGGGTTGTCCATCGGCTCGCGCAACCAGGTGATCTCGTGGTCACGATGGGTGCCGGAAACATCTCGGAGTTTCCTTCGGCATTCTTAGCCGAACGACAGAGGCAGCCAGGGCGGACGGTTGCTGTTTTCGGCGGTGGAGACAGCGCGGAACGCGAAGTCAGTCGTCTCAGTGCCTTGTCGGTCGCCGAGTCGTTGCAAAAGCAGGGCTTTATCGCAAAAGTGGTTGATCCCACCGAGCGACTACTGACCGGAAATGGATTCCATGATCTTGTTGGAAGCCAGCGCCCTGACCTCGTCTTTCTTTGTTTGCACGGCACACACGCCGAAGACGGCGCGATCCAAGGATTGCTTGATCTGCTTCACATACCGTACACCGGAAGTGACCTCGCAACCAGCGTCGTGACCATGAACAAAGATCGGACGAAAGCCGTTCTTGCTTCCCGAGGCATTGACGTTCCGAAGGGGAAGATTCTGAGAAAAGGCGAAGGAGCGAATGAACTCCGAGAGATGGAAGGCGACCGTTTCGTTGTGAAGCCGAACCGGCAAGGATCAACGGTCGGTTTATCGTTTGTCCTAAGTCGGTCCGATCTCGCCCATGCTCTCGACCGAGCCTTCGCCTACGACAACGAGGTTCTGGTCGAGGAGTGGGTCGTGGGGACGGAGATTAGCGTTCCGGTCCTCGGCAAGGAGGTCCTGCCCGTCGTGGAGATCGTGCCACAAAGTGGCCGGTACGATTTCGCAAGCAAATACCTGCCGGGCGCCACCGATGAGATCTGCCCAGCCCGGTTGGATGAGGAGACAACCAAGCGCGCTCAAGCCCTTGCCATCAAGTGTCATCAAGCGTTGGGTTGCGCCGGACTGACCCGAACCGACATGATTGTGAGTGGAGATCGAATCGTGGTTCTGGAGATCAACACTTTGCCGGGGATGACCCCGACCAGCTTAGTACCGAGGGCGGCGCTGGCTCATGGATGGGACTTCGATGAGCTTGTCCGAAAAGTGGTCGAGGAGGCAATGCTTCGTGCCCGCTAAGAAGAAAACTGCACCGACACCAAAGGGCAGAACTGCACCTGCCCACAAACCGACTCCCAAAAAGGCCGTCGTCAGGCCCGTTGCCGCGAAGAAGCGAGCACGGAAGCCCCGGCGACCAGTCGCGTGGGACCGGTGGTTATGGTCAGCGGCGGTCGCGAACATCATCGCCGGACTGCTCTACAGTCCCGTCACTGCTTTGCGTAGCGTGCGCGTTGTCGGTGCGGACCCCAACGACCATGTGGTGATTCAGCAAGCCCTGCAAGGCGCTCGGTTTCAGCCTTTTGCTCAACTATCCGATGCCCAGATCATCGGCCCGCTTTACAACTTGGAACGCGTCGAGACCGCCACCATGTCTCGCAACATCTTCGGGCGTGGCGTGGTTACGTTCACCTCACCAGTCGTCCTCGCGCGTGTTTCCGGGTTTGAAAACTTAGCCATGACGGAAACGGGTGAAATGCGGATTGGACTGCCGATCCCGGAGAACGCGCCCGAAGTCTACTTTCCCGACTCAGAACTCATCGCCTTGCCCTCGTTCGTCGCAAGCAGTATCTCTTTTTTGCCATCGGTTGGTGCGACGCCAATCAATTCATCGCCTTTTTCTAAGGTAATCCCGATTATGCCTCCTTTTCTCGGATGGCTGTACGCGGTAAGCCGTGTCTTCTTAATCGCGCCTTGCTTGGTTGCCATAATCAAAAAATAGCCCTCTTTAAATTCCTTTACGGGGACAAATGCGCTTATCGTCTCGCCTTGCTGCAATTCCAAAAGATTTATAATTGCCTTGCCCTTCGCCTGCCTTCCTGCCTGCGAGATGTCATACACTTTTAGCCAATGTATACGCCCTTGATTCGTAAAAAATAGTATGTGCTCATGCGTCGACGCAATAAACAGATGCTCAACGAAATCTTCCTCTTTTACCTCTGCGCCTGTAACGCCCTTGCCGCCGCGACGTTGCCTGCGATAGCCTGATACCGGTAGACGTTTTATATACCCCAAATGGCTTATCGTTATCACAACATCCTCTTCAGCTATTAAATCTTCGACTTCTAACTCTTCAACTTCGCCAACGATATCGGTTCGTCTTTCGTCGCCGTATTTCTCTTTCAGTTTCAATAATTCATCCACGATGATCTGCAAGACCCTCTTCTCGCTCTTTAAAATAGACTCGTATAATTCTATTCTCTTAATTAAATCTAAATATTCTTCCTCGAGCTTCTCGCGTTCAAGCGCGGTAAGTCTTTGAAGTTGCATCTCCAGTATTGCCTGCGCTTGAAGTTCGGTTAAATCGAATTTTTTAACCAATGCCTCCCTCGCGTCAGGCACAGACTTAGACTTCTTGATCGTCTCAATAACCTTGTCTAAATTCGCAAGTGCCTTCTTTAACCCCTCTAAAATGTGCGCCCTTTCCTGTGCGCGCTTTAATTCGAATCTCGTCCTTCGAGTGACAACATCTTTTCTATGGCTGATGTAGCACTCCAAAATCTGCTTTAGGTTCAAAACCCTTGGCCGGTTGTCAACGAGCGCAAGCATAATCACCCCAAAGGAAACCTCAAGTTGGGTATGTTTGAAGAGTTGATTTAATATAACCTGGGCGTTTGAGTCTCGTTTAAGTTCAACTACCACCCTTAAGCCATCTTTATCTGACTCATCGCGTATATCCGCTATTCCTTCGACCTTCTTATCCTGCACCAATTGCGCCATCGATTCTATCATGTTGGCTTTATTGACTTGGTATGGGATTTCTATGATGACGATAGATTCTTTCCCTGACTTATGCGATTCTATTGCCGCCTTGGCGCGAATTTTAAGCAACCCACGCCCTGTCGTATATGCCTGCTTTATTCCCTCTCGCCCACAAATGATTCCGCCGGTTGGAAAATCTGGCGCCTTTATTATCTTCATCAAGTCTTTTATAGTAATTTCCGAATCGTCGATAAGCGCTATTATCCCATCTACGATTTCTGATAAATTATGCGCTGGTATATTCGTAGCCATGCCAACCGCAATCCCTGATGAGCCGTTCACAAGCAAGTTAGGCAACGTCGCAGGAAGTATAGTGGGCTCCTGCAGCGATGCATCGAAGTTCGGCATAAAATCGACTGTATCCTTTTCTAAATCAGCGAGCATCTCGTCTGTAATCGCTGCCATTCTCGCTTCTGTATATCTCATTGCAGCCGGCGCATCCCCATCGACACTGCCAAAATTTCCTTGCCCCTCGATTAATGGGTATCGAAGCGAGAAATCTTGCACCATTCTAACCAAAGTGTCGTAAACTGCAACGTCGCCATGCGGGTGATATTTTCCTAAAACCTCTCCGGTAATGCGTGCACACTTTTTATATGGCTTATTATGCTCAAGGCCTAATTCCTTCATAGCATAAAGTATCCGTCGATGAACAGGCTTTAGCCCATCCCTGACATCTGGCAAAGCCCTTCCTACAATTACGCTCATAGCGTAAGAAATGTAGGAATCCTTCATCTCGTCTTCAATATGAATTGGAACTATCTTCTCATTGCGCGCGTACATAAAAACACTTCCCTCCTTTAAAGAGAAAGAATCCTTTGTATTTCATCCCAAATTCGTGCGTCCTGAGCTTCATCGGACAACTTCTGCGCCCAACTTTTAAGATACTTGGCATCGAGTTTTCCTTTATGCCTAATGGCTACTTTTTCTACATCAATCAAATCCTGCGGCCGGCCAGGAATTATCTTCAGAAGTATCAAATCTTCAGGCGTAGGGAAAAATGTCTTTAAACCATATAATTTAATTGCCCTTTTTCTCCTAAACGCCTCTTTCTCCAAATCGATTGAGGCCATAATAAAATCGATGTGAAATTCTCCATAAGTAATCTGAAAGACGCCTCTCTCTTGCGCTGTCTTTAAGCACCCCCTTTTGTCGACTTTAAATCCATCCCTTTTTGCCTCGTCTAAAAATTCATTTAATTTATCCTTATCCAATAATATATCAACATCGATATCGCCAGTTATTCTCGGTTCTCCTAAAGCGCCTGCAGCTATACCACCAATGATAATGTATTCAAATTTTTCTTTGTTTAAAAATGAAACTGCCTTCTTAAAGACGTCCTCTAATAGTATCTTCATCCCGTTAGAAATCCCTCCAAATTTGTTTTAGGGTTAATAACGTTGTGGGTAATCATACATTATAACTTTGTCCAGATTCAGTGCGTATTTTAAGATTTCTTACGGGATTCAAATTTTCTTTCTTAAACTATCTTTCAAACAGATGGGGTTATCTTTAAGAAAATTCTTACGCCATATCCAGACAAACGAAGAAGAAAGTAGATTTTCTTCGAGTTTAATAGCTTTTTTTAAGGTCAAATTTTTAAGTCGGGCCCTTTTTTCTTCTTCCCAAATCAAAAATCTCTTTTTATCCAATAAGTTCGTATTGCTTTTATTTCTTTTCATTCGTTAAATGTCCAAGAACCTCACTTCAGGTGCATGCCTTTCGATAAATTCTCGCCTTGGCTCAACTGCATCGCCCATAAGAATTGTAAAAATCTCATCCACTTCAACAGCATCCTCCATAGTCACCTTCAAGATTGTCCTTTTCTCAGGATCCATTGTAGTCTCCCAAAGTTGTTGCGGGTTCATCTCCCCTAAGCCCTTATATCTTTGAATGGACATGCCCTTTCTGCCGAGATTGCGAACGTATTCTAAAATTTCGCGAAGGGAATAAAACTCTATATCGCCCTCCTCGTTCAATACCTTAAAGGGGACTTTGGGTTTCTCTTTGGCCTTATCTTCTATCTTTTCTGGAACATAGTCCGCAATAGAAAGGCCGAACTTTTCCAGGCGCTCGATTAATTTCTCAATCTCTTCTGCTTCGTAAATCTCGAGTAGGTCAATGCCTTTGCCCACAGAAATACTCCTTCCGTCTTCTCTAATTTCAATCTCGACGCCGGAAATCTTCTCTTCGTCTTCAACGAATTTTGCTAACTCTTCGTCATTATATATAAAATGGATTTTCCCCTCCACTTTTACTATATAAATAGGCAATTTTTTGGTCTTATTTTGTCTAGAAATAAGATATTTTGATAAATTTGCTCCCTTTTTCTCTAAGCCACTTGTTAAATCTTCTAATTCAACTAGAACGGTAAGGATATCCTTTAATTGGGCATCTGTATAGGTATGTTTGTCCTTAACTCTAACTAACTTAAGTCCCTCTGAGCCTAGCTCTAAGAGCATCGAATTCATTTGTACCTCAGTCTGAATATACTCTTCCCTCTTGCCCCTCTTTATCTTATAAAGTGGAGGCTGAGCAATAAAAATATGCCCTTTTTCAACTAAAAGTGGTATTTGACGATAGAAAAATGTGAGTAAAAGAGTACGAATGTGGGAGCCATCAACATCTGCATCGCACATAAAAATAACCTTGTGATATCGTAATTTAGTTATATCAAATTCTTCACCCACTCCACAGCCCAAAGCAGATATCATAGTTCTTATTTCATCGTTTGAGAGTATCTTATCGAGCCTCGCCTTCTCAACGTTGATAATTTTGCCCTTTAAGGGCAAAATAGCCTGAAATCTACGGTCCCTGGCCTGCTTGGCACTATTATGCACAAAGACGCCGCCGGCTAAAGCAAAATTATGTGTATTTGGTACTTCTATATCATAAACATCGATTTTCTCCTCTATTTTTTCTATATTTTTAACCTTATGATTATAATTCCTTACCGCCTCCAATAAAGCGGCCTTGTTGCCACCAAAAAAACGAGTCATTTGTGTTTTGGGATTCAAAACCATTTCATAGCCCTCGATAGTAATTCTTCCGCCTATCCGGGATATTTTCTTTTTTAAGGGCATCAGGCTCATATCTGGTTTTAAATCTTGTGCCTGAATGAAGGAACCGTTCCTTAACATAAACTTATGATCCGGAGTGCAAATAATGGCTTCATTATTATCTAAAACAACTTTGATAACTTCGGCATTATGCCTTGTAATCCTAGGGGAGAGAATCCGTTCTATGCCTATTGTCCCATCCTCCTTTATTGTATAGCAATAATTAATCTTTCCTATCCGCCATTCTTCCGCGAGTTCTTTAAAACTTAGATTTCTGCCATCCGCCAGAGCAACTTTAGTATCGCCAGAAAAACACCCACCGGCCGAATCGCCCTCCACTAGATAGAGTTCACATAGGGCAGGATCTCTTTCTGAACAATCGGCAAGCTTACCAGGCAAAAAACCCCCCTCTAAAGCGCCTTTTCTTCTGGTAAGTTCCTTCGCCTTCCTAGCTGCTTCTCTCGCTCGCGTGGCAAGTAGGCATTTATCAGCAATCTTGTTTGCAATCGTGGGATTTTCTTCAAAAAAAGAACCTAATGACTCGTTTACGACTGAGGCTACAAGCCCTTCTATTTCAGAATTGCCTAATTTGGTTTTGGTCTGCCCTTCAAATTGAGGGTCCGGCAGCCGCACGGAGATAACAGCAGTCGATCCTTCGCGGACATCCTCTCCGACAAGCGAAATATCCTCGTTTTTAAATGGGCCCTTATTCTTACAATATTGATTTATAGCCCTGGTTAGTGCCGACTTAAATCCGCTCAAATGCGTCCCGCCTTCAGCGGTATTAATATTATTCGCAAATGAAAAGATGTTTTCGGCATACCCATCATTATATTGAAGGGCTACCTCTACCTGAACCCTGTCTTTTTCTTTTGAGAAATATATTACCTTCTTATGAAGCGGATTTTTATTTCTATTTAAATATTCGACGAAAGATTCTGTCCCGCCTGTGAATTTAAATACATTTTCTTTGTCGGTCCTTTCGTCTTTTAACTCTATCTTTAATCCCTTATTTAAAAATGCAAGTTCTCGCAATCTGTTCGAAAGCATATCGAAACTGTATTCCATTTTGCCTTCGAATATTTGCTTATCCGGTTTAAACGTAACGCGAGTCCCTGTGCTTTTTGATTTACCGATAACCGTAAGCTTTGATGCCGTCTTGCCGCGCTCATATCTTTGGTGATATATTTTACCATCGCGCCTCACCTCTATTTCCAGCCATTCTGAAAGCGCGTTTACGACGGAAACCCCGACCCCGTGCAAACCGCCCGCTACTTTATAAGTTCTGTGGTCAAATTTTCCGCCGGCATGGAGCTTTGTCAATACAACCTCAACCGCGGGTTTCTTCTCTGTTTGATGTATATCAACTGGAATCCCTCGTCCATCATCCACAACTGTGATGGTATTATTCTTATGAATCGCCACGCTTATATTCTGGCAGAACCCGGCCATCGCCTCGTCGATAGAGTTATCAACGACCTCATAAACTAAGTGGTGTAATCCAGCGACGGAGGTATCCCCAATATACATCGCTGGCCGCTTCCTAACGGCTTCTATCCCCTCTAATACCTGAATAGTCCTTGCATCGTATTTTTCAGCCTTTGGCATTTACCTATAACGCTCCTATCCTCAATTTTATATCTTCGATTGTGTCTTCGCCTAAATCATCTTTAAGCTGCGTTAATAGTCGTGCTTTTCCCATCGTAAGTTTATGAAGCCAACTCGAGGAATCCACATGAACTATAAGGGTCTTATCCTTAACATCAACTGGTCTGGCGTGCCTTACATTTTCCTCTCCTATTGCCTTCGCCCAAGATGAATTTAAAATTTCAGCTTTTGAGGCATTTCCGCCCCTTAGTTTTTTTATGACCTCCTCTACCACGGCTTTAATTAGGGCGACCTTTTGCCTCATCTTGCCTCATCCCAATTGCATAGGAAGGATAATATAAATATAGCTGTTGTCCTCTGCCCTCATAACTCCTGGCTTATCTGGATTTGTCAACTCAAAACTTATCTCTTCCTCGTCGATATTCTTAAGCGCATCCATTAAATAGGTGGGATTAAATCCTATGGTCATCTCTTCTCCATTATATTCGCAATCCATCTCTTCTCGCGACTCGCTTCCATCTCGAGAGCTTTTAGAAATTATTATCTTGTTTTTAAGCACATCCAACTTTATGGATTGTGAATCCGGCGTAGTAAATAAACTTGCCCTTTTTGTTGCACAGTAGAACCTATCCTTATTTAATTTCAGTTTACCCTGACTTTGTTTTGGTATAACTTGTTCATAATTTGGATATTCCCCCTCGATTAACCTGGTCAGAAGCAAGGTGTCATCTAATGCAAATGAAAGTTGATTTTCGCTAAATGAGATTTTAACTTCGCCATCATCCTTTAAAATCCTAAGGAGTTCTGAAACTGCCTTTGCTGGAACAATAATTTTTTTATACAGCTCGCCACGAATTCCGGGCACTTCCTTTTCGATTGTAGCGAGCCTCCTGCCATCGGTGGCAACGAGGCGTAGTTTCCCTTCTGTTACAACAAGCAGTATGCCGTTTAATATATATCTACTCTCGTCCTTCGATATCGCAAACGACGTCATATTTAACATAGTCTTTAATAGTGCCTGAGGAAGCGTTAAGATATCCCTATCTGCCAATTCCGGAACTTTTGGAAATTCGTCTTTTGGTAATCCCATCATTTTAAAAACCGATTTTTCGCACTTTATCGTAATTTGGTTATTCTTTTTTACTAATAAGTGTATCTCCTCGTTTGGTAGTTCCCTTACTATTTCGCTAATTTTTTTGGCTGGTATTGAAATAGCTCCATCTTCTTGAATTTGGGTATCTATCGTGGATACTATGCCGATTTCTAAATCCGTTGCTGTTAGCCTGATTTTATTATCTTTTATTGTTTCAAATAATATATTTGATAATATAAGTAAACCGCTTTTTTGAGATACCGCATTTTGGACAATTTGAATCCCTTTTTGTAATTCTCCTTTGGTTAATTTAACATCCATCTCTTCTCCTTTTATAAATTTTATAAGAAGTAGTAATAGTATTAAGCGTTGTTAGTTTGTGGATAGAGTCAAAACTCCCTTAAAAATTGTAAGTTACGAAAAATTTTACTTCTAAAATTATCCATAACTTATCCACAGACCTTACTCGATTGACTTTTATCCCCTTTTTGTATTTGAATTATCCACAATTTGCCACCTATTATTAACAAGTTATCCACAATATTTTAAAATCCAATCCATACTTTATTTATTCCCGATTTGAACCATAAATTTATCAATTAGTTCCCTTATCTTTTTATCTCTTTTTATATCTATTTCAACCTTTTCACATGCGTGAAGGACGGTCGTATGGTCTTTTTCGAACCGTTCCCCAATCTCCGGCAGGGAATACTCGGTAAGCTTTCTTACCAAATACATTGCAATCTGTCTTGGCAAAACAAGTTGTTTGGTCCTGCGTTTTCCTTTTATGTCAGAGACGCGAACATCAAAATACTTAGCGACCTCCTCCAAAATCGAATCAGCGCTAATCCTTTCCTCTTTTTCTTTCACCATGTCCTTTAAAACTGCGCGGGCTAATTCAAGGGTAACGGTTTGTTTTAAAAGGACGGCATTTGCTACCACCCTTTTTAACGCGCCTTCGAGTTCGCGAATGTTAGCCTTAATCTTCTCTCCAATGTAATTGATTATATCGTCAGGAATAGAAATAGTTTCCCTTTCCACTTTCTTTCTTAATATTGCTACTCGGGTCTCATAGTTGGGGGGCTGGATATCTGCAATCAAACCCCATTCAAACCTCGAGACGAGTCGCTCCTCAAGCGTGCGCATATCTTTGGGCGGGCGGTCGCTCGTAAGCATTATTTGTTTATGTGCGTCGTGGAGCGCGTTGAAGGTATGGAAGAACTCTTCTTGTGTGGCCTCTTTTCCGGCAATAAAATGTATATCGTCGATTAAAAGCACATCCACATTCCTATATCTTTCCCTGAATTTATCTGTTGTGCGATTCTGTATGGCATTGATGAGTTGATTAGTAAATTGTTCGCTGGTTATATAAACGATTTTTATCTTGCGATTCTTCGCGGCGATATAGTGTACTACTGCCTGCATAAGATGAGTTTTACCTAAGCCGACCTTCCCATAGATAAAGAGCGGATTATACGCTTTGGCTGGAGACTCCGCAACCGCTAAGGTAGCTTTGTATGCAAGTTCATTATTTGGCCCAATAACGAAATTGTCAAATGTATAAGCTGGAGATAGCCCTAAGTCATTTAACGCCTCATATTTTTTCTTAAGGTCTTCAGGCCCTATCTTGGCTGCAAGGTCATCAGCAAATGGGATGGCCTGACCTTGTTGGTCTGAATAATTAAATTCCAACCCTAGGCTCTCACCACAAATTTCTTTGAGCACCCCCTTAATTAATTCCAAGTGATGATCGAGGAGCCAGTCTTTAAAAAAACTATTTGGCACCTCAATCGTTAAGGAATCTAAAGAGATGGTTACGCCCTGTGTAGGCTTAAACCAGGTCTCAAAGGTTTGAGGATTAACTTTTGATTTGATGAGGTCCTTTGCTTTTTCCCAGACCTCGACGGGATTTCTGGCATTGTCCATCAGTGGTTATTCACAGTTTATTCACAACGGAATTTAAAATTTGAAGAAATTATACCAAAGATAAACCTAATTTGCAAGGATTTTTTATTTAACGAGGCCATCCGCCACGTTCTAAAAAATGATTGGCAAATCCGCTGACGCTCTGCGGCGGCCTTTTTCAGACGGATTTTTGGAGGATAGCGTCCATCATAAATCTTTGGCAGGCGCACATCTCCTCACCCGTCTCCTTTTAAAGAATAGCGGATTATTTACCTTCTTTCTATCTACACATAGCAAGAAGTCCCTTGACTAAGTTACTAATCGTGATATAATGAGACCTTAAATTTAAAATTGAAAATCCGCCGATGGCGGAAGGAGCCTTTATGAAGAAGAGGTTGACGTTAAAATCCAATTTGAGAAGAAAGCGTACGCATGGATTCAGAAAGAGGATGTCGACAAAGGAAGGAAGGGCGGTTCTGCGCAGAAGGCGCAGAAAAGGGAGAAAGTGCCTGACGCCTTGACAGGGTAAATAGATGAAACGATACGGCCTCTTAAGGATTGAGAGGATAACTAAGTCCTCTGAGTTTAAAGAGGCCCTCAAAAATGGAAAGGACTATCGTGGCAAAACGCTAAATCTAAGCATCGTCTCAAATAATTACGGAGTTTCAAGAATAGGCATTTCGCTCCGACGCGAAAATTTCCGGCTTGCGACAGAACGAAATAGACTCAGGCGATACCTAAAGGAGATATTTAGGCTAAACAAAAATTTTTTGAAAAAGGGCTATGATATTATAGTGAAGCCCAAAAGAGATTGCGTTAATTTGACGTTTAATGAGTTAAGAGATGATTTTATAGGGCTCCTTAAAAAGGCGCATATTTTGACAAAGGCATAAAATATCTTTAAAATTATGTTAAAGAATTTAGCGATAGCTGTAATTAAATTATATCGTAACTTCTTATTTTTCAATAAGTTACCTAGTTGCAGATTTTATCCTTCCTGTTCGGCCTATGCGATTGAAGCCATTGAAAAGAAGGGCATTTCAAGGGGGGTGGTTATGACTTTTTTTAGGATCTTAAGATGCAATCCATTTTCAAAAGGCGGCCACAACCCGGTTAAATAATATGGAAAAGCGCGCATTTTTGGCCATAGCCGTATCGATGTTTATACTACTGCTTTATCCCTACCTAACAAGGAAATTTTATCCGCAACTTAAAGAGGCGAAGGCACCCACTGCCTACTCGCAAAGAGAGTTGCGCCCACCAACAAAAGAAGAGGAACAGAAAGCAGGCCGACCCATAGAGCAGACTTTTTTATCGGAAGAAAAAGAGTTTAAATTCGAGACGGGAAATTACGTAATCGTATCATCGAATATCGGCGGGATAGTAAAAAGCATAATCTTAAAGAGATATTTTGACTCAGGAGACAAGGCGCCAATAACATTAGCAAAGATAACCGAACCGCAGGAAGCAATATTTTTTGTTTTGGGACTTGATGACGAAATAGATAAAGGCCTTCCCTTCTCGGTCGAGCAGAAGCCCGACAAAATAGCGTTTTCCGCTAAAACCCAAAGCGGATTAAAAATTGACAAAGAAATTATCTTTCATCCGGATAAATATTTCTTAGAATTGGAACAAAAGATAACCAACCTTACCGATAAAAGCCTCACGCTTAAATACAAAGTTGTAGGCGGCTCTAGAATCACAAAACTTTCTCAGCAGGACGAACTTTATGTAGAAACAATTCGAAGCATTAGCGGGAAAATTACTCATATAAATTTAAGAGGCATTAAGAACTCAACCGCTTTAAATGGTGGACAAGTTGATTGGGTTTCATTAAAAAACAGATATTTTTCGCTGATTTTAAAGCCGTTTGTAGCTTCTGCTGTGATTTATTCTAACAAATTGTCTAACAATGAGTTACAAACAGGAATTGAAACCGCCGAGTTTATCTTACAACCGGCAACTTCAGTTACGCATAAATACCTTTTATATGCTGGTCCAAATGATTACGATGAAATCCGCCGTCTGAACTTAGGGCTTGAAGACTCTCTGCATTTAGGTTTTACAGGCGGGATTGGCAAGGTGCTCCTTCTTATTATGAAATTCTTTCAACGAGTTGTCAAGAATTGGGGCGTTGCGATAATCCTTCTTACCTTTTTAATAAACATAGTCCTTTATCCCCTTACCTTTAAAAGCCTTAAGTCTATGAGAGAAATGCAAGCGCTTCAGCCAAAAATAGAGGCCCTGCGAATTGCTTATAAGAATAATCCACAAAAACTTAACAGAGAAATTATGGAGTTGTATAAAAAGCATAAAATTAATCCTATGGGCGGATGCCTTCCAATTTTATTACAGATGCCGGTCTTCTTTGCTTTATATCAAGTTTTGATGAGGTCCATAGAACTCAGAGGCGCTCCATTTTTGTGGATTAGGGATTTATCTCAGCCGGATAGGCTTATCGTCTTTAATTTTTCTATCCCCTGGTTTGGCAAAGAGTTAAATATATTACCGATTTTAATGGCTGGAAGTATGTTTTTGCAGCAGAAACTATCAACTCCTAAAAGGACCGCGCTTCAGGGCACAGTGGATCAGTACGCCCAACAGCAGAAGATGATGGCGATAATGATGCCGCTTATGTTTGGGGTCTTGTTTTATCACCTACCATCTGGGCTTGTCTTATATTGGTTTACGAATACGCTTTTAACAATAGCCGAGCAAGGAATATTCCTTAGAAAATACCTGTTCCACGTGGAACATTCAGAAACATAGAGCTTCGTTTATGAAATCCATTGAAATTGAAGGAAAGACTACAAAAGAAGCGATTCAAGAGGCACTGCAGAAATTAGGGGTTTCGCGGGATAAGGTTAAAGTAAAAGTGCTATCCGAAGGACAGAGCGGCCTCTTCGGAATGAAAGGTTTAAAACAAGTCAAGGTAAAAGTGACCCTAAAGGAAGAAAGACCCCACCTCCATAAAACGTAAAAAGGACTTCATTTTCATCTCCAATGTTAACATATAGTTATGATAAGGACTATGATGTAATCGTCGTCGGAGGCGGACACGCCGGCTGTGAAGCATCCCTGGCTATCTCAAGAATGGGGTTAAGGTCTCTTTTGTTGACAATGAACTTAGATACGATAGCCCAGATGTCTTGTAATCCTGCAGTCGGCGGATTGGCAAAAGGACATATTGTACGAGAGATAGATGCATTAGGTGGCGAAATGGCAAAGGTTACCGATAGGACGGCAATCCAATTTAGGTTGCTAAATACAAAGAAAGGCCCAGCAGTTCAAGCCCCTCGCGCACAAGCAGATAAGAAATTATATCAATTTGCTATGAAAAAGGTGCTTGAAGGACAAGAAGGTCTCGATATTAAACAGGAGCTCGTTGAGGAGATTCTCATTGAAAATGGCAAAGTCTCTGGCGTGATTTGCCAGACAGGAATGCGTTATAAAGCAAAAGCCGTGGTTATAACAACGGGGACTTTCCTAAACGGCCTTATTCATATAGGGTTAACATCGTTTCCAGCTGGCAGGATGGGCGAATTTCCTGCTATTAATTTATCCAACTCCTTACGTTCGTTAGGATTTGAAATTAAAAGACTTAAGACAGGTACCCCACCCAGGATAAATAAAAGAACTATAAATTTTTCAAAGGTTGAAATACAGTATGGCGATCCAATTCCCACTACTTTTTCTTTCTCGACAGAACGAATTGAGCAAGAGCAGATACCCTGTTATATCACATATACTAATCCGAAGACGCATAAGTATATTTTAGGAAATTTAGACCGCTCCCCACTATATAGTGGTAAGATAAAGGGAGTCGGCCCAAGATATTGCCCTTCTATCGAAGATAAGGTTGTAAGATTCAAAGATAAAGAGCGCCACCAAATCTTTCTTGAACCGGAAGGATTAAATACAGAGGAGGTATATTTAAATGGCGTTTCTACAAGCCTTCCCCAAGACGTTCAAATTTCTATCTTGCGTACAATCAAGGGGTTAGAAGATGCTGAGATTATGCGGTTTGGCTATGCAATTGAATATGATTTTTGTCCACCAACCCAGCTGAAGCCCACTTTAGAGACAAAATTAATCGAGAATCTTTATTTCGCCGGCCAGATTAATGGAACCTCAGGTTATGAGGAAGCAGCGGCGCAAGGCATAATGGCAGGAATAAATGCTGTCTTAAAGTTAAATGGCGAGCCACTATTTATTCTCGAAAGGTCAGAGGCCTACATAGGAGTTTTAATTGACGATTTGGTTACCAAAGGCACAGATGAGCCGTATCGTATGTTTACTTCCCGAGCAGAATATAGGCTCTTATTGCGCCACGACAACGCAGATTTAAGACTGATGGAATATGGATTTAGATTTGGATTGATTTCAAAAGCACAATATGGCGCGATGAGGAGAAAAAAGGATTTAATTCAAAAGGGCATAGAATTTGTAAGGGGGAATAGACGCGAAGAATTGGAATCATTTCCGGAAGAGATTAAAAAGCAGATTGAGATTGAAATAAAATACGAGGGCTATATAAAAAGACAAATAAAAGACGCAGAACGTTTGAGGAAATTAGAAAGGGTGAAGATACCCAACGAGTTAGAATATAAGGGCATAAAAGGCCTTCGGAAAGAAGCGCTAGAAAAATTCGAGAGAATAAAGCCGCAGTCACTCGGTCAGGCAGCGAGGATCGCCGGGATTTCGCCTTGCGATGTATCCTTACTTTATGTATATCTTGAATCTTTATCTAAAAGAGGCATTTCGTAGTTTACGTAAATCTTTAGGTAATTTTTCTTGACTTTCAAAATCTCAGAGATTAGAATGTTCTACGTGGAACAATGGGCAAGATAATATCCCTTTGCAATCAAAAAGGCGGGGTTGGCAAAACTACAACAGCGATAAATCTTGCCTCCTTCATCGCCTTAGCCGGACGAAAGGTCTTGCTCGTTGATTGTGACCCGCAAGCGAATGCAACTTCAGGTATCGGCTTTGATAAAAGGAGAATTAAAGAATCGATATATGACGTATTAATAAATGAAAGACAAATTTCGCAACTACTTGTAAATACAAAGGTTACAAATCTTTGGCTTGTTCCATCAAATTTGGAACTGACCGGAATAGAGGTTGAACTTGTTTCAATCGAAGGGCGCGAGTTTCGATTAAAAAATGCATTAGCGAAGATAAGAACTTCTTACGATTATATCTTTTTAGATGCCCCACCAAGCTTGGGCCTCTTGACAATAAATGCTTTGACCGCCTGCGATTCTACGCTAATTCCGCTTCAGTGTGAATATTATGCCTTGGAAGGGCTCTCGCAGCTTTTAAATACTATAAATCTGGTAAGAGAAAACCTAAATCCCATTTTAGAGATAGAGGGCGTCTTACTTACGATGGCAGATTTTAGGACCAACTTAACGAGCGAGGTTATTAAGGAGGCAAGGGATTTTTTTAAGGAGAAGGCATTTCGCACCGTTATCCCGCGTTCGATTAAGTTGAGCGAGGCGCCTGGTTTTGGCCTTCCAATAATTTTGTATGACAAGAATTCTCAAGGAGCGCAAAGCTATTATGAATTTAGCAAAGAATTTTTAGGTGAGGATTTTCAAATAGGATTTGATATGAACCCCGCCCTTAAAGGGCGTGGTGAAAGTTGAAAATCCCCGCCTGCCCCTGCCCGCCAGATGGCAGGCGGGAGCTGGCGGGCAGGGGCCTTTGGCAAAAGAATGAAAAGGAGATTCAAGATGGAGAGAAAGGTATTAGGTAAGGGGCTTAAGGCGTTAATCCCTGATGAAGCGGTCGTTAAGACCACTCAAAGGAGTGCTTTTCTTAAATTGGATGAGATATCATCGAGCAGGTTTCAACCGAGAGAGGTTATCGATCCCGAAAAACAGAAAGAGCTTATGCTCTCTATTAAAGAGAAAGGCGTAATTCAGCCGGTTGTGGTAAGGCCTAAAGGAAATGCTTATGAGTTAGTTGCAGGAGAGCGAAGATTAAGGGCAGCCAGGGAATTGGGATTTTCACAACTACCTGCAATTATTAAAGATGTGAAAGATGACGAGGCACTTGAGATTTCGTTGATAGAAAATATCCAGAGACAAGACCTAAATCCACTTGAGGAGGCGCAGGCCTATCAACGGCTTGTAGATGAATTTTCTTTGACTCAAGAAGAGGTCTCCCAAAAGGTAGGTAAAAACAGGGCATCGGTCGCCAACACCTTAAGATTGCTTAAACTTCCCGAGAAGATTAAAGAAGAGATTTTTTTGGGGAGGATTTCGATGGGCCATGCCAAGGCGATTTTGATGTTGGAATCGAAAGAGGCGCAGCTTGAATTATGCAATAAAATCATAAAGCGCGGCTTATCTGTAAGGGAGGCAGAATATTTCGTAAGGCGAAGGACGGCCGGACCCTTAAGGAGAAGGCCATTGAGAAAGCGCGACCCTGAAGTTCGAGTGGTTGAGGAAGAACTTCAGAAAATCCTTGGCACAAAAGTTATCATAATACACCATAAAAAACGCGGCAGGATTTTAATCGAATATTATTCCAACGAGGATTTAGATAGATTATTAAGACTCTTTCGAGCTCGCGCGAGGTCATAACAGATAAGGAAAGAGACTAAGGATAAGAGAAGGAAGGCAAGGCGCGTTGAGACCACAGGTTTTACTGGCTTTGATTTTGGAGCGCTTTGGTTTAAAAGGATTATCGCCAAATCTGTCTCTGTAATCTTCTTAAATTTATATTTATCGATATAAGTTTTAAGCACTCCATTTGAACCTGCCATAGGGTCCTTAAGCCAAATCATCATCTTCGCTGCCCTTATCTTATTTGTAAGATAAGGCGGGGCCTTAACCTCATAAAACGAGCGCAACGAATTTGCCCTCCCTGAGAACGCCGAGAATAGGCCAGCGAAGTAGGTGTAATTAGAGTAGATGATGTCACCTTCTTTTGTATTATCGTTTATTATTTCAAGTATCTTCGATATCTCTTTATTATAGAGGCAAACCTCGAGGGGCCTAAAATGTATTTTATACAGTGGGATTAAATTTGCAATGGTCGAGTCCCTTAAATAAACCCGAAGCCCCTCCTTTTGATGAGGCGTTATGGCCGTCTGATAAATTGAGATAGTGGGGCAGAAGAAATTTATCAAGATGAAGAAGAAGCAAAGGTAAAGCCCGGCTAAGGCTGGCCTTATCTTTTTTGACTTAAGGAACTCCTTAAGAAACCCATAGCATCTCTCAAGGCCCATCCCTGCAAAGAAGACGATGGGCAATAACCCCTCTGCGCTTATTAACCTAAACCTGTATTTTATTGTCATAGGCAGGAGCCCTATAAATAGTGCGATGAAAAATAGACTTCGGCCTCCTATTTTTTGGGCTTTTAATTTCAGTAGTCCGATGAGGGCAAATAGATAAAGCAAGGGATAAAACTCAACTAGCGAACTCTCGCCTACTTTTAACCCGAGCACGCTCTCAAACTTATCCAAGTTGGTTAGGATACGAAAGAGCATCGGCGAAGAAAATAAGAACGCCAAAGACAGGAGATGCAGGATTGACTTTATCATCGCCTTATTTAATAGCCCATAGATTAGAAAGGTAAGCACGCCCATCCAGGGCAAGCCCAAGTGCGAATAGAATGAAGCAGAAAGAAAAAGGGAGGCGGCAAGCCTTCTTTCTTTCTCCATCGCAAGGAACGCCAGCAGTATGAATATCAAGGCAAGATTAGCCGGGACTGTAATTGAGGCTTTAAGAAATAGGGTATATGGGATTGAGGCGGCCATAGTGACGAAGAATGCCAACCTTTTTGAGTAGAGGCAATTTACCGTGAAATATAAGGCCGTTAAGGTAAGGATGAAAGATATCGCTGAAAAAAGTCTCGCGATAAAAAGTAGATTAAGCCCCAGTTTGTAAGGGATAAGAAGCAGGATGTGAAATAATGGCGGATAAAGATGGGCATAACCTATCGGAGCGAGTTCCCAGAAATCATGTGTTACTATACCTCCTGCTGTATCGAAACCTCGCATAACGTTAAGGTGATAATAGATATCAAGGAAAAAGGGAAGCCTTTGCCAGTTGAATAGAGAAAGCAGGGCGATAAAAAAGATAAGTAAAGTAGTTGCGCAACCCCAATTTGTCTTGGACATCGTTATCTATGCAACGTCAATAAATTATAGTTCTTTTAACCTCTAAAGTCAATTTCATATGAACCGATATGGTCAATCGACCTTAAATAACTTACAGAAGAAGTTACAGAAGAATTGTCTTTGACAAAGTCAATAGAATATCAATATAATAGTCCTATCTTTTAGGAGAGCCAAAATATGGATAAATTATTTAAGACGATAGCAGTTTGTGCGGTCTTATTTTCTATCGCCTCGGTATATATTACTATCCCCGGCGAGGATAATTATGCTAAATCCGCTGATGAGGGGTATTATTTTACCTTCGCGAATTTAATCGCAGAAGATGGCATTTCGCGCTTTCCCCAACTGGCAAAGGTCTATATCGATAATAAAGAGGCACGGTTATTCCCCACGCCTTTGAGGGTAGGGCACATATTATCGACGGCGTTGTGGTTTAAATTATTTCCAAATACCTATGTGTCCTTGGCTCGATTTTCTCTGTTTTGTTTTATATTGTTTTTAGTTATGTCATTCTATTTCGCAAGAAGGCATTTTGGCGACGATGTGGCATATCCATTTGTATTATTGCTATCCTCTTCGCCGTTAATGATGGCTATGGCGAGGAGGGCCCTGTCGGATATCCATGGAAATCTATACTGGGGCTTGGCGATTTGGTTATTCTTAGATTTTTTAAGGCGGGGCAATAAGATTAAATATCTTATGTTTATATTAGCTTACGCCTTCTCCATCATCGTTAAAGAATCTTCCATTGCATTGCTCTTGTTTTTTGTGACCTTCTTTTTTATTCACAAATATATATATAAAGGGGACATATCCAATGCTTATCTCATAGGGATTATTATCCTGCCCGTTCTTTTAGTCGGCGCTACTTATATAATTTTATTCGGAGGTATTGGAAATGTCATCGGCATAATCGGGGCGGTATTAGATACCCATTTTGGCGTTCAGGCCAGTAGGTACGCAACGCTTTATTGTACAGGGCCCTGGTTTAGGTATATCGTCGACTACCTATTGTTGTCTCCTATAACTACGCTTCTGTTTATAGGTTATTTTTGTTACAGGTTAGTAATTCGAAGGAACGAATGGAAGATAGCATATTTCATGGCGTATTTTACAGCTATCTTTCTCATATTTAGCAATGTGAGATACTCTAAGGTTGTGCGCTTCGTAATAAATTTGGATATGGTCATCGCTTTATTTTCTGTCCTCTTCCTTTATGAGCTATTTAGACAGCAGGATAAGCGACGGCAGACCTTCATCGTCTTCGGGATAACAGCGGTTATATTTATTTTAAATTATTTAAGCTTCATAGATATCTTCTGCATTAAAGACCTTTACGACCCTGTCAGCGCCGGGCTCTTGTCTGCGCGGAAGTTTATACCTTAAATTTCTTAAGGGAGGAGTAAATATCCTTAAAGGGCAGTCGCGTAAATACTTTTTAAGGCTGATAATTTTTTTATCGATCGTCAGCGTCAATCTCTTTGCATATTATGGTTCCTTCTCCCATATCTTCAGGCACGATGATTGGAATTTTTGGTACCATACAAAAGACACGAAGTTCGGTTTAGAATTCATCTTAAAATTCTATTCCTTCGAGCGTTTTACTGCCGACCCAATCATATCTATCGCGTTTAGGCCCTTAGCACTTATATTCTTGGGGTTCCAGAAATACCTCTTCGGCTCCAATTATCTCTATTTTCATATCCTTACCTTTGTCTTGCACATCGCCATCCTATATTTCCTCCTGCTGATTTTGTTGGAGATAAATAAAAGCGCCTTAGCATATCTTTGCGTGCTTTTATCCTCAGTTATTTGCACCGGCGTTGACCTAGTCATATGGCCGAACAATAACTTCTATCTTCTTCAAATTTTATTGATGCTTATTTCAATTTATTTAGCGATGCGGTATAAAAGACGCTATCCTCATAATAATAAATTATTTGGCTCAATAGTCGCTTTACAGCTGCCCATTATGCTTTTAAACGAGGTGGGATTATTCTTTGTGGCGTCCCTTTCTATTTTTATATTATTTTACAATAAAAAAAGAGCCCCTTTAAAAGCCGATTACTATAAGGCCGCGTATTTTTTAATGCCCATTTTAATCTACTTAATCCTGTACGTCATTCATAGATGCTATGGAGCAGCATTTCCATTAAAGGATATAGGCTATAATACATTCTTTAATCTCGAAGTGCTATTTCACGCTTTGCGCTCCACCTGTTACGCCATTGTGAATTTCATCGCTTTAATATTTTTTCCTTTAGCGTTTAAGACGCAGTTTTATGATACGATTTGGTTCTCCCTCGACCGTATGAAGTTCGACGCCCTCAATATCACCTTAGGCGTAGCCTCGATATCTATGATTTTAAATATCTTTTCCTTAAGAAAGATAAAGGAAAATGCCCTCGTAATCCTATTTACCTCGTGCCTTATAATAATCTATCTTTACATAGTTTCTATAGGCAGGGTCGTCACATCTCCTGTGACATATGTAGGTTCAGTCTCGCGCTTCGCTTATATCTTTAACGTATTCTTTTTCATACTCCTTTATAGCGCTATAGATTTTAAAAAGGTGGGCACCTCATTGAGGATAGGTGGCGTAATCTTGGTCCTTATCTTAACCGCATTGCACTCAAATCACATCGTAAAGAATATCAGGCAAGTCTCGTATCTATTATCGCCCCTTAAACCCTATTTTGAGCAAGTCCGCACTTTCGTCGAAAACAAAAGAGAAGAGAAGGACTTCTCCTTTGCGGTTGTCAGTCCGCCTCCAGCGATAACTTTTGCAAATTGGTGGGGCGAGGGTTACAAGCATTGCATAGAAGGCCATTTTTATAGGTATCTAAATTATAGAAATCCAAAATATATTTTGAAATATGATTATAAAAAAGAGACCTTTACAATATATACGACCTCACCTCCTTATCTTTTAGAAGGAGCAAAAAGGTGAAGGTCGCCCTTTTACTGCCTACCCTTAACGAGGTTGTCGGGATGCGCAAGGTCATGCCGAGGATTAAAAGGGAATGGGTCGAGCAAATTATTATAGTCGACGGCGGTTCGAGCGATGGAACGATAGAATACGCTAAAGAAAATGGGTATTTTGTGTTCGTTCAGAAAAAAAGGGGGATACGCAACGCCTATATGGAGGCGTTAGAGTATATTAGCGCAGATGTGATCGTCACCTTTAGCCCGGATGGCAATTGTATTCCAGAGGCAATACCATTAATGGTTGATAAAATGAGAGAGGGTTATGATATGGTAATAGCCTCTCGCTATGCAAAGGGCGCCAAGAGCTACGACGATGATATCCTTACTGCTTTCGGCAATTGGTTCGGCACCTCTTTGGTTAATCTTCTCTACGGGGCTAAGTACACCGATGCGATGGGCATCTTTCGTGCATATAAGAAGATGCTTATACAAGAGTTGGATTTAGATAAGGATTCAAGCTATTCCACGCCCGAGAGGATATTTCATACCAAGATAAGCTGGGAACCATTGCTTTCTATCAGGGCCGCAAAGAGAAGGCTTAAGGTTATAGAGATACCTGCGGATGAGCCCAAGAGGATAGGGGGAAGGATGAAGCTACAGAAGTTTAGATGGAGCGCGGCCTATCTCTTTCAGATTATAAGGGAGGCCTTTATTTGGCAGAAGTTTTAAAGTAGAAAGTTATAATGGATAAAAAGAGAGCATATCTTATAGCGGTTTTGCTAATCGTTGTGGTGGGCACTTGCGTATATACCAATTCGCTCCACAATCCATTTATTTGGGACGACTTCGCTTACATCGTCAATAATCTACATATTAGGCACATCGGCAATGTCCCACGCCTTTTTAAACAATCCCTATATCATCAAGATATGGTCGGCCGTTTCTACCGCCCCATTTTGAGCACAAGCTTCGCCTTAGATTATAGGTTTTGGGGGCTTGAGCCATTCGGGTATCATTTGACAAATCTCTTTCTTCATCTGGCCAATGCAGTATTGATCTTCTATCTCCTGCAGTTTATCCTCGGCTCACAAGTGCTGTTTTCATTTTTGGCGGCGCTCTTTTTCGTCATCCATCCTGTCCATACAGAGGCGGTGACTTATATCGGTGGCAGGGCGGATCCATTGGCGGCGTTTTTTTGCTTAATCTCGCTCATATCTTTTATCAGATATATTAACTCCGTAAGGCCTTCGAGGAGATTTTATTATGTCGGCTCTATCTTATCTTTTATATTTGGGCTGCTAACAAAGGAGACAGCGGCCATCTTACCTTTCACCTTGTTTTTATACGAGGCGTCTTTTAGAAAGGCGAAATTTAAAGTTAAAGAGATATATAAATATATCCCCTTTCTTATCGTCTTATTATCCTACGGCTTGATCAGGCAGATTATTTTAAGCGGGGTAAAAGAGGCTTATCTGGCAACCAAGTTCTTTCCGCTATCGGTTCGTTTGCTTATAATCCCCTTAGCGATAGCATCCTATTTTAAGATGCTCGTATTTCCGCTTGGCCTCCATATGGAGCGCATGGAGTATATGGTAGATCCACCTGCCTCATTGTTTGAGGCGAGGGTCTTCGTCCCCTTTATATTTCTCATCCTATTTTTTGCCTTCGTCTGGCAAGGCCGAAGGAATTTGGCCATTATATTTTTTGGCGCCGCTTGGTTTCTTTTAAACCTTTTGCCCGTCTTAAATATCGTGCCGATAAACGCATTCGTTGCAGAGCACTGGTTATATATGCCATCCATAGGATTTTTCTTGGTCGTCTCTTACGCCCTTAACAGTTCATTAAGTTTTAAGTACATAAGGCCCTTTATGGCCATTGTCCTTATAGGTATTTTTGCAACGCTTTGCCTTTTAACGATTAAACAGAATCGTATCTGGAGAGAGCCCATTGCCTTCTATAGATATACCTTGAAATACGCCCCGCAGAGCTCGCGATTACACGTCAACCTCGCCGGCTTATATATGAGGTTAAAGTCATATGAAGAAGCAGCTAAGGAGTATGAGGAGGTTTTGAAGGTCGACCCATTTAACATCTACGCCCATCTAAATTACGGGGTTTTATATGAAGCTTTAGGCAAAGAAGACGAAGCGATGAGGATGTACGAAAAGGCGATAGAGGTAGATGCCAGCTTTGCGGTGGCCTTTAATTATATTGGCAACATCCATTACAGAAACGGCAGGTATCGAGATGCTATAAAATCCTATCATAAGGCGGTGGAGTTAAACCCAACTGACGCCAATTGCTGGGATAACCTCGCGAGCGCTTACTTAAAGGCCAGGATGCTTAAAGAGGCGGCTGAGTCATATGAGAAGGCGCTTGGCATTTATCGTTACCTCGTTAGAGCCCGTGTAAATTTGGGTGGCATATATGCAGAGCAGGGAAATCCCCGCAGGGCATTGGAGGAATACGAGCGCGCCTTGAAGTTAGCTCCTCGTATGCCTGTGATTTACTATAATATCGCCAATGCTTATGCACAACTCGGGAATCTTAATTTGGCGAAGGAATACTGGGAGAAGACGCTTGAGCTCGACCCAAATTATGTTGATGCCATAGATAAGTTGGACAGGTTAAAGTAGTAACATCATTTAAAGGAATTAGGTTATTGACAATTTATAAATTATATAATATCATATAATTTTAAGCAAAATTTTAGAAGATGGTGGAACAGACATTAGTCCTAATAAAGCCGGATGGTTTGAAGAAGTCCCTTACAGGCAATATCCTAACGCGCCTCTCGGAGACGAAATTGGAGATCGTCGCCGCAAAGATAATCCGGGTAAGCAGGCAGTTAGCCGAAGAGCATTATAGGCATATGAGGGACAAACCATTTTTTGAGGAACTTATAAAATATATCCAAGGGGAATTACACGAACGGCGAAAGGTCTTGGCGATGGTCTATTGGGGCGAGGATGCGATAAAAAAGGTGAGGGATATCGCCGGCGCTACAAATCCTGAGGAGGCAGACCCGACGACAATTCGCGGGGCATACGGTAGAATAACGACGAAGGGCGTTTATGAAAATGTAATTCATACCTCAAAGGATGAGGCTGAGGCGGAGCGGGAGATAAAGCTTTGGTTCGAGCCAGATGAAGTCATTGTAGATTTGTATCCCACGAAAATCGTAACCCCTAACAACATAAAAAAGAAAACTTGGATTTAATCTAATGCTTATCCGTTCAGAAGATATTACAGCCAGCAGTTTCTTGGAGATATTCAAGAGAATAATCAAGAAGAAGACCGATGCCGGGGTAACGGCAATTCAAAATAATCCTGCCGATTTATTGGAACGAGCCAAACCTTATGGGACCCAGTATAAAAATGGCAGCTGGGGCTGGACCTCGAATATCTGGAATCGCAGCGCAGCGGGCAGCGTAGTCGTCGAGAAAGACGAAGACTTAAGGTCTGAACATATTCAATTGATGCGCAGCGTATTAGAGCAGATTCTTTGTAGGCCGATGATTCAAGTAGATGCGAACTTAGGACAACCTGGCTCGATAGCTGAGATGAGGTGCCGGCTTTACATCGACCCGCAATTCCCAGATATCGCCTATAGATGGAAGGAATTGAATTTCCGTGGTGACCCGTCGAAAGAACCGGATGCTACCATCTTCTGCATACCCCATTATTTAGAAAATCCCAACGTTCCAGGTTCTCATGAGATGTTGCGAGTGATTAGATTTCCCAATCATAATTTTTCTATTATTACCGCCAGTTCGTATCAGGGCGAGTGCAAAAAGGGCTTTCTCTCCCATTGGATATATCAGGTCTACAAAAAAGGCGGAACTGGCGAACATGCAAGTTTAAAAGAATTTACCGTCCAACGGGTCGATGAGAAAGCCAAGCGGATAGTTATGGGATGTTGGGGCTTAACTGGAAGCGGAAAGTCAACCCATGGGATGTATATTATTAACGACCGCACAGCGCCATTATTTAAAGAGAAGTTCGGCATAGATTTATCAAAGTACGTCACAGACCAGGTTATTAAAAATGATGATATCGTCGGCGTATTCGAAAGCCAAGTGGTAAGCCCCGAAAAGGGCTGTTGGACGAAGACGGAGGATTTAAATGAAGCCCAGATTGCGATGTACCGCGCGGCAATGGCTTCCCGCGCCTTACATGAAAATACCGAGTGGGACGAGAAAGGCAATATCAGCTTTGCTGGAAAACTATTGCAGTATCACGGAAAACCAAATCAAAATGCACGGACGGTGTTAATGCTTGAGGATACCGGTTTCTTCGACGGAAATGTAGATTCAAGCAGCCCATTGAATATGACGGTATTTATTAGTCCGGGATATATTTCCGATTACGCTTGGCTTAAATTAAACGATGCTTCATTTGCAGCGAAGGTCTTAGCAGATGGTCGTACCACTGGCCACCCCGCCCAGAGCAGAAAGGGCATAGGCGAAGAAAAATATGAATCAAGATACTGCCTTCCGTTTACAATGGGGGTTGGAAACGCAGCGCATGTAAAGAGATTTTATGAATTTATCAAAAAGAGAGAAAAAAAGGATAATCCATTAGAGGCCTATCAGATAAGCACAACAGGAAGGGTCGGCGCAAAATACGACTGGGTAGAAATACATTTAGGCGAAAAAAAGATGAAGCTACCCAAGGCCAAATTTGAGGAGATAGGGAGCAAGATAAGGCCTGTTGGCGGAACAGGCCCGTCAATAGAAGAGACAGAACTCTTTCTCTTTCAAGCTGCGCGAGGAGCGGTTAAATACGAACCCCACCCAATTTGGGGAAATAAGGTTTTGGTGCCGGTTGAGGTCGAAGGCTTATCCAAGGAGAGACTAAAAGAGCTAAATCCATTTCATTACCATTCTGCCGCCGAGATGAAGCGGCTATTAAAGGCGCAGATATTGACGAGCAAATTCTATTTGGACCAGCAATGTCCCGGCCTTCCCAAACATATTTATACCGCGATGGATTTTTAACAAGCATCTATAAAATCGTTCTTTTGATTACACAGATTATGAGAAAAGATTACACAGATGATAGAAGAAAAGGATCCGCTGACGGAGCGGATAATTGCTTGTTGCTTTAAGGTTCATTCTGAATTAGGTCCAGGATTCAATGAAAAGTTATATCTCAACGCGTTAAAGTTGGCTTTAAGGAAAGAAAATTTAAGTTGTGAAACAGAAAAAGAGTTTGAAGTTTTCTTTCAAAATAAAAAGATAGGGATTTTGAGGACAGATTTAGTCGTAGAGCGTAAGGCAATCGTTGAGGTTAAGGCGTTAACTGGGAATGTACCCGATGTGTTTAAGTATCAGGTCCTTTCTTATTTAAAAGCAGCTAATTTGAAGGTAGGTCTATTAGTTAATTTTGGGAATAAAAGTTGTCAAATAAAGAGGTTAATGTTTTAATCTGTGTAATCTAGTTAAATCTATGTAATCAGGTATAATGATCGTTATACTAAATATTATACCAGGAGAATAAATTGATAAAGAGTATGACAGGTTTTGGGCAAGGTGAAGCAGTGGTGCCCAGGGGTAAAATTTTAGTGGAGTTAAAGACGCTAAATCACAGGTTCTTTGAGATATCTAATAGGCTGCCTGAAAATTTTATAATCTTCGAAGATAAAATAAGGGCCGAGGTCGCAAAAGTGGTCAAGCGAGGCAAAGTCAATATAACCTTGACGTACGAGGGCCCAAGAAAGGCGAATCCAAAACTTATAATCGACGAAGAGCTTGCGCGCAAATATAAAAAATTGCTTCTTCAGTTAAAGCGCTCGTTGAACTTAAAGGACGATATCAGCGTGTCGCAAATAATTGCCTTTCCAAATGTCATAACAGTCGAGGAACAGCCCAAAGAGGAAACTAAACTTTGGCCGAATGTTAAGGCGGCATTGGGCAAAGCCTTAAATTCACTGATTAAAATGAGGCAGGGAGAAGGCAAGAGCTTATGTAAGGATATCATCGTAAGAAAAAATGCGATATTGAAAGAGATATACTTGATAGAGCGCCGTTCGAAATTAACCCTTAGCGAATACCGCACCCAACTACTGAAAAAAATCAGGCAGTTATCGGCGGGAAGGGTTAATTTAGATAAAGGCAGGCTCGAATTAGAGGTTGCGCTTTTTGCCAAAGATTCAGATATCTCGGAAGAACTTACTCGTATAAAAGCACATTTAGCAAGTTTTGAGGATGCGCTTAGGCGAGGTAATGAAGTTGGTAGGAAGTTGGATTTCATTGCGCAGGAACTTCAGCGCGAGATAAATACGATTGGCCAAAAGGCCAGCGATTACAGAATAGCCCAGCTTGCGATTGCGATAAAGGGCGAGGTAGAAAAGATTCGGGAGCAAGTACAAAATATAGAATAAAAAAGATAAATGCCCAAACCTAAAGGCACGATATTCGTCATTTCAGCGCCCTCAGGGTGCGGAAAGACATCTCTTATTAAGGCCCTTCTAAAAAATACGAGTAATTTAGTCCGCTCAATCTCATTTACGACACGCCCCCCAAGGCGGGGGGAGAGAAAATGCGTAGATTACAATTTCATAACCGAAGCCGAGTTTAAAAGACGATTAAAGCGACGTGATTTTTTGGAATGGTCTTTAGCCTTCGGCCATTATTACGCTACGCCAAAAGATTTTATAGAAAGGAATATCGGCCGCGGAAAAAATGTTATATTAAGTTTAGATGTAAAGGGCGCTTTATTTTTTAAGAGGAAATTTAAAAACGCAGTTTTAATTTATATATTGCCGCCTTCGTTAGAGGCATTAAAGGCGAGGCTTATCAATCGCTCGACGGATAATATAAGAGATATCTTAAAACGATTAAGCTGTGCGAAGAAGGATATCTTAAATTTAAGAAGATACGACTACGCGGTTGTAAACGATAATTTTAACGAGGCCGTGAAAAATCTTAAGGCAATTACGACCGCGGAAAGGCTTAGGGCAAGGTAAGAAATTGAACCTTAGAGTTTATATTTCAATGGAGGAGTTATTGGACAAGACGAATTCGATGTATAAACTGGTCATCTTAGCTTCGAAAAGGGCACTCGAGTTAAATGAAGGCAGCCCGAAATTGGTCGAGACGGATTCAAAGAAAGTTACGACAATCGCCCTGCAAGAAATACAACGTAACAAGATAAGCATAAAGCATAAGAAGAAAGAAAAGTGATGGCGAAGGTAGAGGTAATCTTAGGGGTAACCGGTTCTATCGCCGCTTATAAGGCGTGCGATATCATAAATATCTTGCGCCGAAACGGATTCAACGTTACCGTAATAATGACGAAGGAAGCAGATGAGTTTATTTCGCCGTTGACGTTGCAAACCTTGTCCAATAATAAAGTATATTCCGAAATGTTCGAACTGCCTACGCAGTGGAATCCGCTACATACCTCATTGGCTGATAAGGCCGATTTGATTTTAATCGCCCCTGCCTGCGCAAACACAATTGGAAAAATCGCGCACGGAATCTGCGACGACCTTTTGACCTGCGTAGCGTTAGCTTCCAACGCCAAACTTTTGCTCGCGCCAGCAATGAACGAGAAGATGTATAAACATCCCGCTGTTCAGGAGAATATCAAAGCGCTTAAAGCCAGAGGCGTTAAATTTATCGGCCCTGTTAAGGGATCGCTTGTATGTGGTTATGAGGGGATTGGCCATATCGCAGAAATAGATACGATAATAAAAGAAGTTAAAAAATCGCTAAGGAGTTGAGTCGAATTAATAAAAGAGGCCATTCTAACTCGCCATTGCGAATATTAGTGACCTCAGGACCCACGCGAGAATTTATCGACCCCATACGTTTCATCTCAAATTCATCCACCGGCATTTTTGGCTATGAGATTGCTGCTGCTGCAATCGAAAGGGGACATAAAGTAATTCTGATAAGCGGGCCGACCTATTTACCGCCACCTAGACGAGTGAAATTTATCCCAGTTTTAACGGCGCTGGAAATGAAGGCCGCTATTAAGAGATTTTATTCCTCAGCAGATTGTTTAATTATGGCCGCTGCAGTTTCAGATTATAGGCCAGCGAAATGCGTTTCAAGGAAGATAAAGAGAACAGACGAGCGCCTACTTATCGAACTTAAGAGGAATCCCGATATATTATTTGAGATGGGAAAGAGAAAGGGAAACAGGATTTTAGTCGGGTTTTCGGCAGAGACCGAGGATTTAATTAGGAACGCAAAGCAGAAATTGAGATTAAAGGATTTAGACCTTATCGTCGCAACTTTACTTCGTAAAAAAAATCCTCCATTTGGGGACAAAATGATTCGCACCGTTATGATAGGCCGCGATGGAAAGATTGAGAGATTTTTTTCTTCTAAAGGGGCGCTCTCAAGAATTATACTTGACAAAGTAGAAAAAATATAGTAACTTTTATAATAGGAGGGAGGGTGGCGTTAATGAAAAGAGGTTTTACCTTAATCGAATTACTAGTGGTTATGGCAATCATAGTTATCCTTGCAGGATTATTAATGCCCGCTTTAGGTAGAGCTAGGGAGCAAGCCAGGAGGACAACCTGTATTAATAACTTAATGCAGTTGGGTCAAGCATTGTCTTTATACTCTGCTGATTATAACGAAGGATTTCCTGCTGCTATTTCGGCTTTGTATCCTAACTACGTAGATAACCCCTCTGTATATGATTGTCTAAATACAACCGCTGTTGAAACACAAGCAACCACTACATATGTCTATACGGCACCTACAGCTGGCACTGCATCTACTGTTGAAATGATTAGGTGTCCAAATCACACAGGGGTAACTATAAGGCTTTATAAGGGTGTGCACTCTAAGGTAACAGTTCCGTAAGTATAAGTGTAATCCTAAAACGGCGGCGTGTTAATAAAGAGGCACTTAAGATTTTATTCTTAGGTGCCTTTTTCTTTGACTTTTATAATTGCCTATGTTAGAATTTTCTCCAATTGAAAATATAGAGTCCGCCGCTAAGATGGCGACGTACCCAAGTGGCTAAGGGAGCGGTCTGCAAAACCGCGATTCACCGGTTCGAATCCGGTCGTCGCCTCCAAAATAAAATTAGAGTGCCACATAAAAGAAAAGAACTAAAAATAGAAGGGCCAAATCTTTGGTATTTCGTAGGGTTGATTACGAGCGATGGGTGTTTGTCTTCTGATGGTAGGCATATAGATATTACTTCGAGCGATTATGAATTTCTTCAGGGTGTTAAAAATTTGGTCGGGGTCAATAATAAAATTAGTACCAAATACGGCTGTAAAAAACAGAGCTCCTTCTGAATTCAAATTGCAAATCGAAATTTTTACGAATTTTTATCATCTGGATGGAATTGGCACGGGAGTGCATTACTTCTTATCAAGGTTGGAGTAGAAGCAAAACAATTCTTAATTAAAGTAAAATTGTTTTGCCGGGGTGTTGGAACTGGCAGACAATGCGGACTTAAAATCCGCCGCTCGTAAGAGCGTGAGGGTTCAAATCCCTCCCCCGGCACCAAGCCTTACGGTTGGTCCTAATGAACGTAGTTAGAAATTGGTTAGCGTTTAAAATATTACTGCAATTTAAAAACTTCGGTGAAGTCCTTATTAAATCCATTCGTTGGTTTATGGGCTCGGTGGTCCAAATAGTTAAAGACCATTATAATGATAAGAGGCTTGGCATAGAGACGAGCTGGTCTTATTATCTTAAAGGTAATATCAGTTCATATGATGGGGATGTTTCATATCAGCCAACGCCATACGCTAGAATTGGGGAGATTATTGATTATCTAAAATTAAGCGATGACGACGTCTTTGTAGACCTCGGTTCTGGTAAAGGAAGGGTAATCTTTTTAGTAGCAAGACAAAATATAAAAAAAGTCATCGGCGTAGAAAAGGATGAAGAACTAAGTAGTATAGCCAAGGTAAACCTTAATAATAGAAAATATAATACGCCTGTAAAAATTATCAATTGCGATGCCGCTGATTTCGATTGTAAAGAAGGCACTGTCTTCTTCATGTTCAATCCTTTTGGATATAAAACAATTACAAAGATTATCGATAACATAAAGGAGTCTTTAAAAGACAAGCCCAGAAAAATCCGTATAGTATATCTTCAGCCAATGCACCGTTATATATTAGAATCCCAAGATTGGTTGGAGTTGGAAGGAAAGGTAGGAAATGAGAATTGTTTGGTCTGGCGCAATAGGTACAATAGGTATTACTAAAAGGAGCCTTTTCATATCTTAAATCCTCAAGCCCGCCAGGAATGAGCCACCTCTTATGCTCAAAAAAGTCCTTAAAAAAAGCAATATTTTTTACTTGACAAAATGAGTTTTTAAAGGTATTTTATTTAAGTATCATTTTCGGGCTTTTCCTTGCTTGACAAACCCGCTGATTTATTGTATCCTAAAATAAAAAAACTAAAGGTAGAGCCAAAAGGAAGGGGCTCTTTTTTGTTAAATAGGGCTTTAAGATAAAATGGATGTCAAAAAAGTAGTGATAATTGAGGACAATCCAAAGTTAGCGCAGATAGTCTGCGGCATCTTCGCTGAGAAGGGGTATCATACTATTTATGCAGAGAATGGCTTAGACGGCATAGAGAAGGTCTACGAAGAGCTCCCCGACATCGTCGTATTAAATCCTTCGGTCACCGATATCAATGGCTGCCACGTTTATAGAGTATTGAAAGATGACCCAAGATTTATCGATACCCCAATTTTAATCTTGATAGAAAGCGAAAGGGATGGATTTAGGCTTTGGGGCGTAAAACCGCAGATAGAACAGACAATAATAAAATTCACCACCGAGGACGAACTTAAGGAAAATGTCTTTCAGATATTGCAGGTATTTGAAAAGCGAATAGAGTTAAATAGATTTCAAACTCAAAGCGAAGAGTTTAAAGTAGTTTTAGGGCGCCTTGCGAAGGCATATCAAATCAGCCAAGGCCTCGCTTCAGATGAGGCCAAAGATGTATTGCACGAACTTTTGGATAAAATACTAACGATGTTAGATTCCGAACTCGGCTCAGTGATGTTGTTAGAAGAAGAAACAGAGGAGCTGGTCATTAAAGCGGCCAGGGGGTTGAGCGAAGATGCAATTGATAGAACCCGCGTCAAACTAGGGATGGGAATCTCGGGTTGGGTGGCGAAACGCGGATGTCCACTGTTGATACTGGATATTGAAAAGGACGGACGATTCTCCCGACAAAATGACAAGAGGTATTATACGAAATCTTGCTTAAGCGCCCCAATCCGAATAAAGGCAGATATAGTTGGCGTAATAAACGTGAATAACAAATCCTCTAAGGAACCTTTTACGGAATACGATTTATCGCTTCTTACAATTTTGGCAAATGAGATTTCAATGGCGCTCGAGGTCGCGTATTGGCAGAGGAAGTCAGAGGAGGCGAATATAAAGATAGGGGCACTCAAAAAGAGCAAAGAGACATTGGTTAATGTAGCCCGCTTGCTCGACGATGAGCTATATGAATTGACAATCTCCCAGGAAGTTAGTAATATAATATATTCTAGGTTAGATCACAGAGAGATAGTAACGGCTATTCTAGAGATAATTGAGCGCTCCATAGATTGCCATCTGTGCGGGCTATTATTTGTCGACGAAGAAAAGGTAGCTGAACTTATAGTCGGCATTAAATATCCAACGAGTCAAGACGAGATAGATAAGTTTAAATTGAAGATGATAGAAACATTTAATGATTTAAGTGAGTTGGCGCTTTCTCCAGAGCGAGTTTCGGTTGACTCTGCTGATGGTCCTAATATCATCGCCACTTATTCAGGCACCAGAAATATCCTAAGTTCCTATCAAGCAAATCTATTGCTCGCGGGCACAAGGCCCCTTGGGGTATTAGCCATCACCAATTCATTTCCAAATGCCTTTACCAGCGAAGACTTAAGGGTCTTTTCAATCGTAGCCCGTCATTCGAGCATAGCGATAAATAATACCCTACTTCATAAGAAGATAAAAGAGCTGTCCATTACCGACGGATTAACCGGCCTTTATGTTTATAGATATTTCAACGATGCCCTTGAGAGGGAGTTTCAAAGGGCGGTAAGATATCAAGGGACCTTTAGTTTAATGATGCTGGATATCGATGGCTTTAAAAAAGTAAATGACAATTTCGGGCACCTTCAGGGCGATGAGGTATTGAAAGAGGTGGGCCAAATCTTGAAGAGGATTTGCCGACAAGTTGATATCATATCGAGGTATGGCGGCGAGGAATTCACAATTATTTTGCCGCAGACCGACTTAGAAGGCGCTTTTATCCTGGCCGAGAGGATTAGGATGGTTGTGAAGAATTACGCTTTCGGGACAAAAAAGGTGCCGATTAATCTGACGGTAAGCGTTGGGGTGGCAAATTATCCAGAGAGTGCCAAATCGCAGTTGGATATTATGAAAGAGGTCGATAAGGCCTTATATAAAGCCAAGGCTGATGGCAAGAATAGAGTATGCCGCGCATACGCATAAAGGAGATATGATATGAAAATTATAAAAAGGTCGTTACTTTTCAATCTGATTTTTACAATTTCATTTTTCATATCCCTTCTTCCCTTGCTTGCCCAAGAAAAGACGGCTACGCTCGACGTCGAGAATATGAACATCGAGGCCGTATTGAAGATGATAGCCGAGCAGAGCGGCTTAAATGTTGTCATCAGCAAAAATGTAGTTGGCAATGTCACAGTAAAATTGGAAAACGTAAGCGTCTATAAGGCATTGGACGCGGTGCTAAGGACTAATAATTACTTATATTCGATAGAAAACGGCATAATCAACATTTATACCTATCAGGACCTGCAACAGGAAGAGCGCTTCGTCAACCTAAAGACACAAGTATTTACTTTAGAGCACGCAGATGTCGTTGACCTAAAACGCGTCCTTTTGTCTATGAAAACACCACGTGGCAAGATAGAGATAAATGCAAAGAATAATCAAGTTATTGTGACCGATACGCCTGAGAAGGTGAAGGAGATAGAGGATGCGCTTCGTGAATTAGACCAAAAGACCGAGATGCGCAAATATAAGTTGCTCTACTCTGATGCAAAGGATATCGAGAAGAAATTATTACAGATAATCCCCAAGGAAAAAGGAGATATTTATATAGATGAGAGAACAAATAGCGTAATCGTAAGGGCAACTCCTGTAATCTTAAATGACATCGATGAATTAATTAAGGGTTGGGATGTCCAGCACAGGCAGGTGCTAATTGAGGCAAAGATATTAGAGGTGACATTAGATGAGACCACAAAGCTTGGGGTGGAGTGGCAAGTTAAAGAGACAGACAGACTTCACAGGCCAGCCCTAATTGACCTCGCCTCGAAATTCCCCGTTAGTCTCACGACGACAGGGGGCATCTTCAAGGTCGGCAGTTTAACCGCCGATGAATATGCGGTGACATTGGAGGCGTTAAAGAGCAAGGCAGATACCGAGGTCCTTTCATCCCCAAGGGTTGTGGTTATAGATGGTCATGAAGCGAACATCTTAGTTGGAAGCAGCGAGCCGTATATTGTAGCTACGACAGACCCCGTTACTAAATTGCTTGTTGAAGAGGTTAAATTCGTTGACGTTGGAATTAAGTTAAGGGTTACCCCGCAAATCGGCGAAGACGATTATGTTACTATGAAAATACATCCTGAGGTAAGCACAGCAAGAAGGGTGGCCGAGGTTAAAAACACAGTTGCCCGAGATACCACGGAGGCTGATACGACAATGATGGTCAAGAATGGCGAGACCATAATTTTAGGGGGGTTAATTAAAGATTCAAAAAAGAAGACAGTAAATAAAGTCCCTCTTTTAGGCGATATCCCGCTTATCGGTTTAGCATTTAGAAGCAAAGAGACACAGGATGTAAAAAAGGAGATAATAGTTTTTATAACGCCCCATATATTGACGGATGAGAGTCGACAAGCTATATCAAGGCAGGAATACAAGGCGGCTGTTGATAGGACCGGGAAGAGCCACGAGCTACTTGAGAAATCGATTGAGAAATCCAGCGGCGTGGAGATAGCGCCACCGATGAAGGAAGAGAAAGCCGCGGCGATAAGAAAAGAGATAATGAAAATATTAGATATGGAAGAAAGATAGATTATGGCAATAACCGCCGAGAAGATTGAAGTCTCGTTAAGGGATTATCTACAAATGATATTCCACCGAAAGTGGTTTTTTATGTTGCCTTTCGTCATAGTATTTTTTATTGCTACCATAGGCAGTTTTTTCCTTCCAAAATATTATCGCTCGTCCGTATTGATTTTAGTCGAGGAGGAAAGGCCGGTTAATCCTTTAGCCAGAGAATTGCCGTATCTCACACAAGGCCCACCGTCAACCCTCGCCGAACAACTTAAGACCTTGACAGAAAAAATCCTAAGTTATCCCCGCTTAATCGCGTTGGTTAAAACCCTTCGGTTGGATAAAGGCGTAACCGACCCTATGGCGTACGAGAAACTGATATTAGGGATCCGCAGGCGCACCGATGTAAAGATGAAGGCGCCGGATGTATTTCAGATATCCTATGAGGACAAGGATCCAAAGATGTCGCGAACGCTAATCAATACGTTAATTCAAATCTTTATAGAAGAGAATATCTCAAAGAGGACGGATGAGGCGATGCTCGCGGTTAAATTTGCCGAGGAGCAGGCTAAGATTTATAAAGGGAAACTGGAAGAATCCGAAAAGGCGCTTTACGAATCTAGGTCGAAATATCCGCTTCAACTTCCCGGCAAAGAGCAAGATTTAAACGTCTCTATGTTAATCAATTACCAGACCGCTTTAACAACCATTCAGATGAACTTAAAAGAGGCTGAGAATAAAATAGAACTATTGAAGAGACAATTGGCAGGCCATGAGCCAGTTATTATCTCGCAAGATCTGATAGACTTAAACCCAGCAGTTACTCGTTTAAATACAAAGTTACAGGATTTGCAGTCGAGGTTAGATACTTTAATGACCACCGACCCAGAATCGCCTAAGATTTTAGACCTCCAGATGGAAATCGAGGATGTCCGAGAAAAACTTCGCTTTGAGACGGAGAAGCTGGTCGACAGCGAGACCGCTGATACCGCTCCGCTTTTTTATCAAAGATTGGAACAGAAACTGAAGGATGCCAAGAGGGATGCCGATGATTTAAAAGCGAGAAAGAAGAATTTAGAAAAGTTGGTTGGCGAATATGAAGGCAAGATTGAATCCCTCCCTGAGCAGGAAAAGGAATTGGCGCATCTGACACGAGATACCAGGGTAAATGAAAATATCTATGAGATGTTGCGGATGAAGGTTGAGGAGAATAGGTTGACCGCTGAAGAGGTTAAAGAGAAAGGGACAAAATATACCGTTTTGGAAAAGGCAAGGCTTCCATTAAAACCCTCTAAACCGCAGATTCTCTTGACGAGCATAGTGGCTTTTATATTAGGCATTCTTTCTGGTTTTGGATGCGTCTTTTTGGCAGAGTTTGCAGACCATTCGTTCAGGGGAGTTGAGGATGCCAAGCGATTTTTGGAACTGCCGATATTGGGCTCCATACCTACGATACTCGATAGCGATATCTTACAGGCGATGAGAATGCGCCGCAAGAGGTTCGCCATTTTAATTACCGTTACCTTCATCGTATTTTTTATAATTGCCATTATAACTTCTCATACAAGGCAATCTAAGATTACCGAGGAGATAATTAAAACCGCCATCTCAGAAAAAGAAGGCGAGACGGAAAG
This sequence comes from uncultured Planctomycetia bacterium, assembly GCA_964625025.1. Classification (GTDB taxonomy): domain Bacteria; phylum Omnitrophota; class Gorgyraeia; order Pluralincolimonadales; family CAZUZR01; genus CAZUZR01. The sequence continues at coordinate 37,880 of CAZUZR010000008.1, forward strand.
GTATAAATAAAAAATTGCATGTCATTGCGAGCCCCGAGAAATCAAAACGAAGCAATCTAAAAATTTGGAAATTTTTGGATGGCAAATAACAATAAATTCAATAAAATCAGCGAGGCATTAAAGAAGGCAGCAAAGGAGAAAGAGAAAGCTCTTCAGAAAGAAGCCGCTCCATTAATTACCCCGCCCCCAGCGGAGGCAGCACCACCCACTTACGAAGCAGGCGTTACCGAAAAGATAATCAAGGGGGGAGTTGACCGCAAAGTAGTGGCTTATTATAATCCAAAAGACCCTATAGCCGAACAATTTCGCGCCTTGCGAACGCATATATTTTCACCCGAAACAGCGGGCCTCTTCGCAGGGCAGATAAGCGGTTTAAAAACGATGGCAAT
>CAZUZR010000009.1:0-4973 GCA_964625025.1 uncultured Planctomycetia bacterium
GAGCGAGCAGATGCACCGAGCGAGATTTTCCTCGCTGGGGAAAATCGAGCGGTGCGACGAATGTGTGAATCATAGGTTTTTAATTTCCGAGACCTCTTTATCGATTAAATGCGCGACTTCCGATATCTCTTTTATCGCGTTATCAACCGCCTTCTTAAAATAGATAGCGCCTGGATGCCTCTCGCCCAACTCAACGAGCCTCGCACCCATATCTATTAAATCAAGATACATCTGTTTCAATTCCTGGGCATCCCTGTAATTTCTAAATTTCTTATTTAAATATGCTATAAGTTCCTTCTTATCCTCTGGGGTAATTTTTATTATCCTGACCCCTATTCCTGGATAATATGTAGGATTCATTTCCTTGTGCGCAATCCAGGCAACCCGCCCCACTATATCAATAGGATGAGTAATCGTAGGCAGTAAAAATTCTAAATCTAATTCTTTTCCAAGCCCAAATCGCTTATCCGTCTTTAAAAATAATCCGTGCTGCGCTATATTTTTCGTCCGAACAAAATATGCTTTGACTTCGCCGCCTTTGCCGTCCCTCTTTAGGCGCCATTTTACCTCTATATCCAATGCTAATCGGCGGTATCGTCGCCTATTTGAAGCCATAGCACTTTCCCTCTGACTGATTTAGGCTGCGGACTTTTTCAATTAACGCCTTCATTAAATTATGGTCCTTTTTCCCCGGCGCATATTCGACTGCGCTGGATACATCAATCGCGTAAGGGGCTACTTTTTGAATTGCCTCTTCTACATTTTCAACCCCAATTCCTCCTGCCAAGATTATCGGTTTGCCACATCCCTTCGCTTCGACAGCTAAATCCCAATCGAATTTAAAGCCTGTGCCTCCGCGCCTTCCTTGAACAAAGGTATCCAATAGGAACGCATCGACATCGTATTTGTTCAAATGAGCTAAACTTCTATCGTCGTGAACCCGTATCGCTTTTATTATCTTATGCCCGCCTTTAAAATCCCTGCAATATTCAGGGCTTTCGTCGCCGTGAAATTGAATGCAAGTTAAATTGCAATCTCTCGCAATTTTACAAGCCCTCTTTTTTTCTTCATTCACAAAGACTCCGACGGTAACAATATAAGGAGGCAATCCTTCGATTATCGACCTTACGTTCTCAGATGTAACCCGGCGCGGACTTTTTGCAAAGACAAAACCTATTGCATCCGCGCCATAACTACAAGCGGCATACGCATCTTCGTAATTCGTTATGCCGCAAATCTTGACCCTCACCACCCCATAATCCTTTTCATCTCAATGGCTATATCATCCGCCCGCATAAATGCCTCGCCAATCAATACCGCCTTGACGCCCCTTTATCCAATCCGTTTTACATCCCCATAATCGCCGATGCCGCTCTCAGAGACGATAATTTTATCTGGTGGAATCTTAGGAGCCAATTCAAGCGTCGTATTTAAATCTACATCGAAAGTCATTAGATTCCTGTTATTTATCCCTATGATTTCGGCGGCCGTGCCAAGGACTTTCTCTAAATCGCGCTCGTCGTGAACCTCAACCAACACAGCCATTCCTAATTCTTTCGCTAAATTATACAGGCCTCTGAGTATCCCCTTTTCCAATATGCACGCTATAAGCAAGATGGCATCGGCATTCGCAAGCGCAGACTCATAAATCTGATATTCAGATATTATAAAATCTTTTCTTAAAATTGGCAAGCCCACAGCATCCCTTACGATGTTCAAATGTATGAGATTGCCTTGAAAATATTTATCTTCCGTTAGGACAGAAATCGCTGCCGCGCTATTCTGCTCATAAATTTTTGCGATTTCTTTGGGCTCATACTCATATCTTAGCACGCCTTGCGACGGAGATGCCTTTTTTAATTCAGCTATCAGATTTATCCTGCCCGCCTTCGATATCGCGCCCTTAAAATCCCGCCTTTTTGTAACGGTAACTAATTTTTCTATCTCATCTAACGGCAAGCGATTCTCTGCCTGTTCAATCTGGTGCTTTTTATGTTCTAAAATCTCTTGCAAGAATTTCACGCCGTCAGAAACTCCTGTTTGTAAATTCTTTTAACTGCTCTAATTTCTTTAGAGCCGACTTTGAAGCAATGGATTTTTTGGCTAACTCAATCCCTTCGCCTATATCTTCAGCTGCGTCTGCCGCATAAATGGCACAGCCCGCATTTAAAACTACGATATCACATTGCGGCCCACCTTTACCATTTAAGATATCCATCGTAATCTTTATATTGTAATCGCAATCGCCGCCTTGCAAATCCTTAAGGTCTGCTTTTTTAATTCCAAAATCGGTCGGCGAAATTTTAAAGCTCTTTACCTTGCCATCTTTTAATTCTGAAAATTGTGTCTCATCAGTTGTAGTTACTTCATCTAACCCATCTAAGCCGTGGACGACTAAGGCATGCTTTGAACCTAATTTTCCCAATGCCCTCGCGATGGGCTCAACCAATTCACCATCATAGACGCCCAACAATTGATGCGTCGCGCCGGCAGGGTTAGTCATAGGCCCTAAGATATTAAATATGGTGCGGATGCCGATTTCTCGACGGGGCCCAATTGCATACTGCATCGCCTTATGTAAAAGCGGCGCAAACAAAAATCCGATTCCGATTTCGTCTATACATTTAGAAACCGCCTCTGGCCCTACTTCGATATTTACACCGAGCGCTTTCAATAGGTCTGCGCTGCCGCATTTTGATGAAACGCACCTGTTCCCATGTTTGGCAACCGGTATGCCAGCGCCCGCCACGACAAAAGCGGCAACCGTGGAAACATTAAAGGTATGCGCCTCATCGCCACCTGTTCCGCAGGTATCTAAAAGATGAGGATGTTTTGTAACGATTTTCGTTGCATATTTGCGCATAATAGATGCGGCGCCGGCTATCTCATCTATCGTCTCACCCTTCATTCGCATCGCAGTCAGAAAAGCCGCGATTTGGGTGGACAAGGCCTGCCCCGTCATAATCTCTTCTATCGCAGATTCAATTTCCGCCTGCGAAAGGTCAATTCTTTTTACTAATTTTGCGATTGCTTCCTTAATCATTATTTGTTCATCCTTAAAAAATTTGCCAATATCTTCTTGCCCTCCTTCGTCAGAATTGACTCGGGATGGAATTGCACTCCCCATATCGGGTATCTCTTGTGCTTCAAACCCATAATCTCCTTCTCTTTCGTTTCGGCTGTTATTTTCAAACATTTTGGAAGGGTTTCGCGCTTGACGATTAGAGAATGATATCGCGTTGCCTCAAATGGATTTGATATGCCTTTAAAGATATCTTTTCCGTTATGATAAATCAAAGATGTCTTCCCGTGCATAAGCCTGGGCGCACCTATGACACGTCCGCCAAAGACTTCGCCTATACATTGATGCCCTAAGCAGACGCCTAAGATTGGGATATATTGACCTAATTCTTTAATTACATCGTTAGAAATTCCAGCATCCGTCGGCCTTCCTGGACCTGGCGAGATTACTATTTTTTTCGGGCGCATCGCCTTTATCTCTTTTAAAGTTATTTTGTCGTTCCTTACAACCTTTACAACCTCTTCCAATTCGCCTAAATATTGGACGAGGTTGTATGTAAATGAATCATAATTATCTATCATTAAAATCATCTTTTTTACTGCGTACCTTTTTCCGCTAATTCAATTGCTTTGAACATCGCCTTTGCCTTATTGACTGTTTCCTGATATTCTTTCTCAGGATTAGAATCGGCGACAACTCCGCCTCCCGCCTGTATATATGCTTTTTTACCTTTAACTAAAATCGTGCGAATGGTAATGCACGTATCTACATTTCCGGAAAAACTGAAATAACCGACGCATCCTGCGTAGGGACCTCTTTTTACGTTTTCCAATTCCTCTATGATTTCCATCGCGCGCACCTTTGGCGCTCCTGTAACTGTCCCCGCAGGAAAAGTAGCTCTAATCACATCGAACTGGTCCTTGTCCTTGCGAAGTCTTCCTATGCATTCACTTACAATGTGCATCACATGAGAATATCTTTCAATAACCATTAATTCCGAGACGCGAACTGTGCCGTATCTGCAGACCCTTCCTATGTCATTGCGCCCTAAATCCACTAACATAATATGCTCGGCTCTCTCTTTAATACTTGCAAGCAAATTCTTCTCTAATTTCTTGTCCTCTTCTTCGGTTCTTCCCCTCGGACGAGTGCCGGCGATCGGCCTTAATTCGACGACGCCGTCTTCGCATCTTACCATCAATTCCGGAGATGAGCCGATGAGAGCCATATCCTTTAATTTTAGATAATACATATAAGGAGAAGGGTTAATCTTACGAAGGGCGCGGTACAGGTCAATCGTCGAACAATTTATTTTAGTCTGAAACCGCTGTGACGGTACAACCTGGATTATATCGCCTATTTTTACATAATATTTCGCCTTTTTAACTGCCTTGAAATATTCGCGCTTTGTGAAATTAGAAACTAAATTTAACTTGATTTTTGACCTCGCCTTTGATTTGCGCGGCTCTTTAGGAAGAGGACGATTCAATAATCTGATTAAATTGTCAATCTTTTCAGTTGCTTCTCTATAGGCTTCTGACGAATTATTCTTTATATGCGCATTGGAAACGACTTTTATTGTATGATTTACGTGGTCGAATATAAGTATTGTATCGGTTAACAAAAATACCGCGTCCGGCAAGTTAAGGTCATCAGGATTCTTTGAGGGTAATTCCTCGAAGAAATTGACCGTATCATATCCCATATACCCGACTAATCCGCCGCAAAATCTCGGAAGCCCCTCTATAGCAACGAACTTATACCTATCCAATATCTTTTTCATTTCAAAAAGAGGGTCTAGCGGAGCACTAAACCCATGCGACTTCCCATTCTCGGTAATCTCAATACAATTGCCCTTGCTTTTAAATATTAGAGATGGCTCAGAACCCAAAAAAGAATATCGCGCTATCTCCTCGCAACCTCCGACAGTATCAAGCAAAAAGGACCAATC
>CAZUZR010000009.1:4983-36459 GCA_964625025.1 uncultured Planctomycetia bacterium
TCCGATACGTCTTGACACTTTATTTCTTTCACCAAAAGGAATAGTCGCCTTTATCTGTCTTCATAAAGGCAGAGACAGGAGTCTCCAAGTCCGCAGAAATCTCCTTATAGACTGGGATTAGGTTTCCCTTCTTAGATAATTTTATAAATTCTTTCTTGGATGGAATAAAATCCATTACCGTTTATACACCTCATTGGGTTCGAATACCTTTTTGCCGACGATTTTTATATTGCCTTTTTTGTCCTTTAATTGCCTATAAAAACATGAACGATATCCTGTATGACAAGCTCCGCCTTTTTGCTCGACTTTTACAAGCAAACAGTCTGCATCGCAGTCAAAGCGGATATCCTTAACAATTTGAATATGTCCAGATGTCTCGCCTTTTAGCCACAGCTTTTTTCTCGAGCGCGAATAGAAATGCGCCTTGCCGGAAGATATAGTTCGCTCTAAGGCTACCCTGTTCATATACGCCATCATCAATACTTCGCCGCTTTTATAATCCTGTATGATAGTCGGAATAAGCCCTGCTTTATCAAATTTTAAATTATTGATTTTTGATTTTTTCATTGTAACCTAACCGGCACTCCTCTCCTACGCAAATATTCTTTTGCCTCTTTGATGCTAAATTCTCTATAGTGGAATATGGACGCGGCAAGCACCGCATCTGCTTTCCCCTTCGTCAAAGCTTCGCATAGATGTTCTAATTTGCCCGCACCGCCGGATGCAATCACTGGAATCCCAACTTCCTCTGAAATCGTCCTCGTCAATTCCAAATCATATCCTTTTTTGGTCCCATCGCAATCCATCGAGGTAAGCAAAATCTCACCCGCCCCTTTATGCTCTGCTTCTTTCGCCCACTTCAGGGCGTCTTTTCCGGTAGGCGTTCTACCGCCGTTTATATAAACCTCCCATTTTTTAGTCGATAGTCGATAGTCGATAGTCGATAGTCTTTTTCTATGGACTATGGACTGTGGACCGTGGACCAATTTGGCGTCTATTGCCACAACTATACATTGATTGCCAAACCTGCTTGACGCTTTGGTAATCAATTCGGGGTCTTTTACAGCGGCTGTATTTATCGAAACCTTATCAGCGCCTGCCTTCAACAAATTTCGGATGTCATTTATATCTCGAATCCCGCCGCCAACCGTCAAAGGCATAAATACTCGTTCTGCTGTGCGCCTTACAACATCCAACATTATATCTCTGTCCTCAAAACTAGCGGTGATATCCAGAAATACCAATTCATCCGCTCCTTCTTTCTCATAAAAAGAGGCATTTCTGACCGGGTCGCCGGCATCGCGTAAATTGACGAATTTAACGCCCTTTACGACTCGTCCATCCTTTACGTCTAAACAAGGAATAATTCTCTTCGCTAACATCTCTTATATCTTATTTGCTTCCTTTAATATAATTTTCCCGTCGTAAAGAGCGCGCCCAATTATGACGCCAATTATTGTTTTCTTCTCCAGGCGCCCTTTCAAATTCTCTAAATCTTCAAGCGACGATATTCCACCGGAGACAATCGTGTCAATTGCTACTTCTCCTAAAAATTTTCTTATATCCTCAATCCCCGCGCCCTGTAAGGTGCCATCCCTTGAGATATCGGTATATATAACGGTTTGAACGCCCAACATCTTAATTCGTTGTGCGAAATCTATCGCTTTTATCTCGGTCGGCTTCACCCAACCCTTCGTCTGTAGTAACCCATCCTTGACATCAAGGCTTACGATTATCCTGTTGCTATATCTTTCGAGCGCCTTTTTTAAAAAAGTTTCGTCCTCGCAAGCTTTGGTTCCCAATATCGCATATGAGGCACCGGCGTTTATAATTGTCTCTAAATCCGATTCCGTCCGAATGCCGCCGCCTGCTTCAATTGGAATATCCAGCGACGCGGTAATCCTTCGTATCCAATTGAGATTTTTCAAATTGCCTTCCAAGGCGCCATCTAAATCAACGACGTGAAGCCGCCTTGCTCCTTCGCTTTGCCATCTAATCGCTGTTTTAACCGGGTCGTTGGAATAAACGGTCTCTTTGGAAAAATCTCCTCGAAACAGCCTGACTACTTTGCCGCCTCTTATATCAACTGCAGGTATAATTAACATCTTTCAACGAAGTTCCTCAAGATTTTAAGCCCTAATTGCTGGCTCTTCTCCGGATGAAACTGCGTTGCGTAAATATTTTTTGACCAAATTACAGACGGAAATTCAATCCCGTAATCTGTCCGAGCAGCCACAACTGAGCTATCTTCCGGCTCTGCATAATACGAATGTACAAAATACATATACGCCCCATCTGGAATTCCTTTAAGTAATGGGCAGACATTTTTGGATTTTGATGGTTCGATTTCACTCACCATCAATCCTGAGCGAAGTCGAAGGATTGATTTTTGATATTTGATTTTTAATCGGTTCCAACCCATATGCGGAATTTTTAACGGCTGCTTGCTCTTCTCTAAAGTCAATGGCTTAACAGAAAATTTTATTACCCTTCCTTTAATTATATCGAGCCCTTTATTTATTCCGCCTTCCTCGCTCTCGGAAAAAAGTAATTGAAGTCCAAGACATAATCCCAAAAATGGCCTTCCGCTTTTAATAAATTTCTCGATCGGCGCTATTAAGCGACGGCCCCTTAACTCACGCATCGCATCCTTAAAAGCGCCCACACCGGGAACTACCAATTTGTCTGCTTTAGAGACCATCTTTGGGTTGTCGGTTACGAGGGCCCTTGCGCCGACTTTCTCAAATGCCTTAGCGACGCTCCTTAAATTCCCCATCCCGTAGTCGATAATAGTTATCATGCCGTTAAGTTCAAACTGGATGACCGAGGGCGCTTAAGACAAAGCGGATAAGAAAACCCATAAAAACTGAATAGCTAAAATTCACCAGCGTCCCGCCTAGATAATATTTAGGGTCTTTTTTAATGTCTTCGCTTCGAACTATAGACTTAGCAGTAAATATTAGAGCTAATCCTGTAAAAGCATTGGCCAAAATTAAGGAAATTGTCAGAAAATTTTCACACTTACCAATGATCGCTCCTACGTCATAGTTAGTTTTTGAAATCGATTTATCTGAATCTTCTCTTACGGTTTGCTCTTTGGCACCACCAATAAAATGACGGACAATAACACCGCTTGTGGCAATAGTGCTAATGTAGCCTATTATAATAATCGTGCATTTCAATATATCTATGTAAAATGTAATATTCATCCCTTTAATTGCTACAACAAGTTTTTTAGCTTGTCTTAACAAATACGAGCTAATTCACTTGCAAGAACCACGTCTCTTTAAAACTTCGCCAATTAAATCTTCTCCCCGTTTTATTTCTTTCCAATGAGCTTGTCGAAGCGCATCAGATACTGCTTGCTGCGTAATGCCGAGCCTCTCAGCTACTGCTTTCTGGTTCCCAAATTTTTCGTATAATTGCACCACAAGGCGCTGATGATTACTCCGACCGCTGCGCAGAATATGAAGAGTATTTGCAAATGCAGTCAGCCAGGGATTGAACTCCGCAAATTGAGGTCCTAAATTAAAACAATAATAAAGATTCTCTTTTTTGGCCTGTTGTATCATATCGGCTGCCATATGAAAAGCTTGGCCATCCATTTTTCTGGCATCCCGGGAACTGACGGCGATGTCCAAATTCCCTCTCGCTATAGCAAAACGAAATAAATGAGGTGATACCTTGACGTTTAAGAGCCTACATATCAGATAACTTAAATCTGGTCGCTTGAGTACTCCGGCCAGTTCGTCTATCCCACGCGTTAAAACAAGCGAAGCATAGAATTCATCACGGAATTCTTTAAAAAGACTATTGATCGCCAAACGAATTTTATGAGATAGCTTTTGTCTATCAAAGCTATCGCGAGAGCGAACTAAATCGCCAACGATTATGGTAAACGTTTTTGTAGTCATCTTTCTCAATACAAGTATATCAGCTTGTTTTAAATAATACAAGTTTTTTTATTTGTATCGACTTTTTGAGATTTAATCCTTCGATTGTCCTTTTAATCTCGAATTTTTATAGCCTGCCTTTCGTAGATGGGATTCCTTTTATACGAGCATCGATTCTTGTCGCGTCGCCAAGGGCCCTTCCCAGCGTCTTGAAGATAGACTCTAAGATGTGATGCAAATCTTCGCCGCGATATTCGATGTGAAGATTTACTCCAGCGTTTCTCACAAAAGCTTCCAAAAATTGTTTGGCGTCGTTTAATGTATATCCTTCTTTTGCATAAAAGACCGATGGTATTTGACTTCCCTCGCGCCTCATATAAAGCGATGGCCGTCCGCTGATATCCAAAGCAATGCGTGCTAACGCCTCTTCCATCGGCACCGCAACGTTTGTAGAGCCAAACCGTCTGATTCCCTTTTTATTCCCGAGCGCTTTTTTAAAGGCTTCGCCCAAGGTAATTCCTATATCTTCATTCGTATGATGTAAATCGACCTCCAGGTCGCCCTTTGCTTTTACCTTCAAATCAAACGGCGCATGCTTAGCAAATAATGTCAGCATATGGTCTAAAAAACCGATGCCAGTTTCAATCTGCGACTTTCCTTTTCCGCCGAGATTCAACTCCACAGAAATAGCCGTCTCGCTTGTCTTCCTCTTAATCTTAGCTACTCTTTTTCTCATCTAGAAACCTCACCTTAATGGATTCCAAGTGTTTATTCAAACCCTCCAAAGTTGAGATTTTTTCTATTGACTTCTTCGCATTCTCAAGCGCTTTCTTTGAATATGAGATTATATGCGAGGATTTAATGAAATCTTCCACTCCGAGCCCCGAGAAAAACCGCGCAGTTCCACCAGTGGGCAGTACATGACTGGGACCTGCAACATAATCTCCGACGGCGGTCGGCGTATACTGGCCTAAGAATATCGAACCTGCATTCTTTATCTTCTTCAAAACCTTCTGCGGATTCTTTACCATAATCTGAAGATGCTCAGGTGCCAAGCGATTTACGATATCGCATGCCTCATCTAAATTCTTCGCCAAAATTATATAACCTTTCTCTATCTCCTTCTTAAGCGCCTTTGCAAGCGGCTTAGAAGTCGTAACTAAAATAGACAGCCCGCCGAAGTGTTCGCTTTGCGCTTCCAAATCCTTCATCGCAAATAGCGGATTCGTTGACCTATTCGCAATTATCACTACTTCAGAAGGACCTGCTATCATATCTATATCAACATAGCCAAAGACCTGCCGCTTTGCCTCTGTCACATAAGCATTTCCGGGGCCGACTATTTTATCCACCTTGGGTATAGTCTTGGTCCCAAATGCAAGCGCCGCAATCGCCTGAGCACCGCCAACTTTATAAATCTCATCAACTTTTAGTAAATTCGCGACGACTAAAATATATGGGTCAACGCTCTGATACTTATTGGGCGGCGTAACTAAAACAATAGACTTTACGCCTGCTATTTTAGCCGGCAGGACAGTCATATAGACAGTCGAGACGAGCGGGGCAGTCCCTGCGGGTATATAAATTCCCACCCTTTCCATTGGTTCAAATTTCTCACCTAAAACTACGCCATCTTCATTAACGACCCGCCATGATTTCTTAATTTGCCTTTTATAGAATCGGTTGACATTTTCAATTATATCTTTCAATGTCGCTATAAATTCCGAATCTATATCTTGATATGCTCCGCTTGTTTCGCTCTCGGTAACTTTAAGCTGCCGCGGGGTCAATTTCACCTTATCAAATTTTCTGGTATATCTAATAAGCGCATCGTCGCCGTATAAGCGGATATCTTCGATGATTCTGCTAACTCTTTCCTCGATTCTCTTTTTGCGGCAATTATACCTATTGCAAAGTTTTTCGAATTCCTTGCCGTATAATCTCACGAATTTCACCCCGTTAGAAACCTCCTATTATTGCCCCGTTAGATAAACAGTTTCTAACGGGGTTCATCTTATAAGTTCCCTTGTTGCTTTTTCGCCAACCCTCAATGCCTCATCAAGTTTTGAAATATCTACCCCGCCGGCCTGAGCCAAATCTGGACGACCGCCTCCGCCTCCAGAGATCACCTTGGCCATTTTGCCGATTATCGCTCGCGCATCCATTCCCTTCTTTACGAGGTCGCTCGTCAAGCCCACCACGATAAACGCCTTCCCTTTAAAGATGCTTCCCAAAATTGAAATGCCGTTTTGAATTAAATTCGCCTTTATCTCATCCGTAAGATTGACTAAAGTTGCGGGAGCGAAATTATCTAACTTATTCACAACCAAATTTATCTTATTATCCACAAATTCCTTCATAGATACAAGTTCTTTTGCCTTCGCTTTTAAGTTCTTAATCTCGTAATTTTTTAATTGGCGTTCGAGCTCTTTAACTCGGTTTACCAATCTTTCAATTTGGCTCGGAAGTTTTGACGGCTGTGTCTTTAGCATTTCGGCAATCGTCTTTAACGCCTCTTCAGATTCTTTAATATGTTTATATGCAACCTCTCCCGCTATCGCCTCAATCCTTCTTAAACCCGCAGCAACCGAACCTTCGCTAATTAGTTTTAATATTCCAATTTCGCCAGTCGATTTTAAATGCGTTCCGCCACATAGTTCTCTCGAGTAATCTCCAATGGTTATCACTCGCACCCGCTTCTCGTATTTTTCTCCAAACAGAGCAGTCGCACCCGATTTTCTCGCTTCGTCTAAATCCATCGTCTCTACTTTCGAGGCATCGTTTCGCCTGATATATTCATTTACCACCTCTTCAATTCTCTCAAGTTGTGTTTCATCTATCGCCTTAAAATGAGTGAAATCGAATCTCAATCTATCAGGTGCCACAAGCGAACCTGACTGTTGAACGTGTGGACCCAATACGGCTCGGAGCGCCGCCTGTAAAAGATGTGTTGCCGTATGATGCCTTGCGATGGCTAACCTTCGTTGCTTATCGACTATTGCCTTAACTTTATCGCCAACTTTTACCGAACCCTCTTTAAGCTTACCCAAATGAAGCTGTGCTTTTTCGATTAATTTCGTATCGTGAATTTCTATCTTAAATCCGCTGCCCTCAATTTCTCCTGTGTCGCCGACTTGTCCACCTGCCTCTCCATAGAATGGCGTGATATCCAAAATTATCGCAATATCAGCTAGCCCCGCCATGCTATTGACAATTTTATTATCTTTTATGATGGCTTTTATCGTTGCACCGCATTCTAATCTCTCGTATCCTATAAATTCTGTTTTAATGTCTAAACTTGTAACTAGCGTAGTCAAAGTTTGTGCAAATATCTCTCCAGTAAGTTTCGCAGCACCCCTTGACCTTACGCGTTGCTCCTCCATCAATTTCTCGTAACCATCCAAATCCAATTTCAGGCCTTCATCTATGGCGAACTCTTTAATCAATTCTAAAGGCATCCCTCTTGTGTCATGAAAGTAGAAAATCCTTTTGCCCGGAATCGTGTCCTTCCCTTTAGACTTTAAACTCGATGCTAAAATCTCCAAGTCGCCCCGAACATCTTCGTTTATGCGGAAGAATTTTTCCTCCTCAGACTTTATAATCTGGCTAATGTTCTCCCTACGAACTTCAATTTCTGGATACCCTCCTTTCATCGCCCGCACCACTGCATCAACTAATTTGTAAAGAAAGGGTTTATTAAAATTTAAAAATTTTGAATGTACAATTGAACGTCTAATAAGCGACCTTAAGACATAACCTCTACCGACATTTGACGGCAAGACTCCGTCGACAATACAAAATACAGCCGCCCTTATATGGTCTGCGATTGCATTTAGATGACTTAACCCATTTTCCAACCCATAACTTCGCATCTTGGGCTCATCGATTAAATTTAATATTCCATTTACTATTGGCTTAAAGACATCCGTCTTGAAATTCGTCCTCACATGTTGCATAACAGAAGCCAAGCGCTCCAGCCCCATCCCTGTATCTATATTTTTATTTGGCAATGGCTCTAACTCATTTACGCCGACCCTGTTAAATTGCGTAAATACCAAATTCCAAACTTCAACGAACCTGCCGCAATCACAGCCAGGCTTGCAATCAGGCCTGCCACAGCCAAATTTAATTCCCCGGTCATAATAGATTTCAGAGCAGGGCCCACAAGGCCCATCGGGTCCTTCTAGAGGTGCATTCGATGGCCAAAAATTCTCCTTCGCGCCAAATTTTAAAATCATATTCTTAGGAACCTTTATCTTATCTCGCCAAATCTTATACGCTTCATCATCATCTACATAAATTGAAACCCACAAATCCTTTTCATTTAAACCGAGCGTCTTCGTCATAAATTCCCAGCTCCAAGCAATAGCTTCGTCCTTAAAATAATCTCCAAATGAAAAATTCCCAAGCATTTCAAAGAAGGTATGGTGCGACGGCGTTTGGCCTACCTTTTCAATATCGCCGGTCCGTAAACATTTCTGGCAGCTTGCGGCGCGCTTTATATCCTTCCTCTTGCCTAAAAAATAGTCCTTAAATTGATTCATTCCAGCGCTTGTGAATAAGACTGTTGGATCATCTTTGGGGATTAATGAATCGGAAGGAATTATCGCGTGGCCTTTCGATTCGAAGAAGGACAAAAACCTCTTCCTCAATTCATCAGTAGTCATATCTTTGTCGGGGAGCTAAAAACTGATTGCACAGATTTTAAAAAAAGAACGCGCCGATTATGTCTAATCTGCATAATCTAACTTTAATCTGTGTAATCATAATTTTTATAAATCTCTTTCAGGATTTTCCAAATTGTGTTATATGAAAAACCTCGCCTGCCTAAAAAATCCAAAAGCCTCTTTATGGCTTTGTCCTCTTCTAACCCTTTAAGCCTCTTGAACTTTTTAAGTGCCAATGCCTTTGCAATTTCATACTCATCATATGTATCCTTAAATTCATCGAGCGCTTCATCTATTATCTCCTCGTTTACTCCCTTAGATTTTAATTCCTTGGCTATTACATTCATTCCGGTCGGCTTTAACGTCAACCTATCACCAACCCAGAGCCGCGCAAATGCCTTGTCGTCTAAAAATTTCTTCTCCTCTAAATCCTTAATTACTTGCGCAATTATAAAACCGCGATGGCCCTTTTGCTTTAACCGCTGGGCCATTTCCTTAACGCTTCGGGGCCTAAACCTTAAAAGCCTTAAGGCATCCGCCCTTGCCTTTTGAAGTAATTTCTTATCTACCTCAATTTCCTTATTCCTCTTTTACTTCCTCTTTAATTACTGCATAGCCTCGCGATGTGCGAATTAATGTGTCGCCACTCGCGGATTTAATCGCATTATTATAATCGTTTAAATTTTTAATGGGATGCCTATTTATTTCGGTGATTACATCGCTGCGCCTTAAACCTGCTAAATCCGCTGGGCTACCGGGTTCGACGTTTACGACAATAACCCCTTCTTTTTCAGTAACCCGATACTTCCTCGCTACTTCTTCATTTAATTCTTGAACTTCGATGCCGCGCCAAGTGCCTAATGCAACCTCTCCAAATTCTTCTATCTCTTCAGGGCGCTGCGCGATTTCAATGGCTAATGTCATCTCCTTTTTATCCCGTAAAATTCCGACATTGACTTTCTTGCCGATCTCTGCCCTTCCGACTAATTTTAGAAGTTCGCGCACATTATCCACGCTTTTCCCGTTGAAGGTCTTAATTATATCGCCCTCTTTCATCTTTCCTTTTTCAGCTGGACTGTTCGGCAAAACCTTTCCGACCAAAACCCCTTTAGCTTCTGAAAGCCCGAATTGTTTTGCCAAATCTTCGTCTAAGTCCTGAACATTAACGCCAAGCCAACCGTAGAGAACTTTTCTACCCTGAATCAAGTCACCGAGCACTCTTTTTGCGGTGTTTATGGGAATTGCAAAGCCAATCCCCTGATACCCGCCTGAAGTCGTAATTATTGCGACGTTTATCCCTATTACCTTTCCTTCTATATCGACTAAAGGTCCGCCGCTATTGCCCGGATTAATCGCTGCGTCGGTTTGAATTAAATCCGAATAATCGCGCTCCCTGCGTGTAGTGCGAGGAAGGGAACGATTAAGAGCGCTTACGACGCCGACTGTAACCGTTGGCTTCGCCGCAATTCCAAACGGATTGCCCACCGCTATCGCCCATTGCCCAATCCTTACATTATCCGAATCGCCTAATTCCAAAGCGTGTAAATCCTTCGCATTTATCTTTAGCACTGTAAGGTCAGACCTCTTATCTTGTCCCTTTACCTTCGCTGGAAATTTTCTGCCGTCGGCTAAGGTTATTTCGATTTTATCGGCTCCTTCAATTACATGCTGATTCGTCAAAATATAGCCATCTGCATCAATGACGAACCCTGAGCCTAAGCCCCTGCGTTGAAATTCCCGCTCCGGCATTTCGCCGAAGAAATCCTTAAAAAATTGTCTGAAGAATTCATCATCACTAAACGGACCGAAGTATTGCTTCGGAGAAACCTTCTCCGTATGAACAGTTGAAATCGAAACTACCGCCGGCCCAACTTCATCGGACACTTTTATGAATGCCTCTTCGAGCGCTTTGGCATAGTTTGGATTTTCCGAAACGGTTGAATGAGTTTCCTGCGCATCCCCTATCGGATTTAAATTTAACCTCGCTGAAATAACCAATCCAAAGATTATGCCGACAATTAAAATGCTTAAAGCCCATCCTAAATTGCTACGCTTGCACATCGATGCCCTGCCTCCTTAAGCTTGAATTACTAGCTGTCACGAAATTCGTTCTTAGCCTAATCAAGGGCGGCACTTTTGTGACGCCCTATCGAATTAACTTAAACTCCCGCTTCTATTTTTTCTCTTATCTTCTTCTCCAACTCAGCGATAAGTTTTGGATTCTCCTTTAGATAATTCCTTGCGTTGTCCCTACCTTGACCGATCTTTATATCTCCGTAAGCAAGCCATGTGCCAGCCTTCTGAATTATCCCTAAATTCTGTCCCAAGTCTACGATGTCGCCTGCTTTTGAAATCCCCTCGGAATAAATGATATCGAACTCTGCCTGCCTAAAAGGCGGCGCTATCTTATTCTTTACAACTTTTACCCTGACATGGCTTCCGATGCTCACATCGCTAACTTTTATATTCTCGAGCCGCCTTATATCGAGTCTAACAGAGGCATAAAATTTAAGCGCCCGTCCACCCGGCGTAGTCTCAGGGCTTCCGAACATCACCCCTATCTTTTCTCGAATCTGGTTTATAAAAATCACGGATGTCTTGGACTTGCTAATGGAAGAGGTTAACTTCCTGAGCGCCTGCGACATCAACCTTGCC
Source organism: uncultured Planctomycetia bacterium (assembly GCA_964625025.1). Classification (GTDB taxonomy): domain Bacteria; phylum Omnitrophota; class Gorgyraeia; order Pluralincolimonadales; family CAZUZR01; genus CAZUZR01. The sequence goes on from CAZUZR010000009.1 coordinate 16,199, forward strand.
TGAAGTCCCATATGCGGCTCGCCCATCTCGCCTTCTATCTCGGCGCGCGGAACCAACGCCGCAACTGAGTCGATAACAACTACGTCCACCGCGCCTGATTTGACGAGCGTCTCGCATATCTCGAGCGCCTGTTCTCCGGAATCCGGCTGAGAGATTAAAAGGTCATCTAAATTTACGCCAACTTTCTTGGCGTATGTAGAATCGAAGGCGTGCTCCGCATCGATAAATGCGGCGACTCCGCCCTTCTTCTGCGCCTCAGAAATTATGCTTAGTGAAAGAGTTGTCTTTCCCGATGCCTCTGGCCCAAATATCTCGGTGACGCGACCTCTGGGAATTCCGCCGATGCCGATTGCCATATCGAGCGAAAGCGAACCCGTTGGAATCGACTCCACTTTTGCGTGCGTCTCTTGACCCAATTTCATTATGGAACCCTTTCCGAACTGTTTCTCAATCTGCGCGAGTGCCAACTCGAGTGCTTTTAGTCGTTCCTCGCCCGTGCCTTTCTCTTCTTTTATTTCCTCTTTCTCTTCTCTTTTTACCATAGTCCTTTGCCCTCCTCTTGGTTAAAAATGGCTTCGCCATCCTCCACGACACATGTCGAATGACGTCCGCCAAGGTTTTGTGGTGGACGCTATAATTGACGAAGCCACGAGGGATTTTCTTTCAGTAATTATACAACCTTCCTCAAATTTTGTAAAGAAAATTTAGGGACGGTTCTGAAACTAATCTAAAGAAGTGTCCCCCTTACAATTTTAATGAAAGAAAATTATCCGCTTTTTCGTCATTTCCTAAAAAGGAGGTGCAAAAATGCCGAGAGCTGCAAGGATACTTTTAGAAAATGTCTGTTATCATATTATCGCAAGAGGCAATCAAAAGCAACAAATTTTCATAGAGCAAGCTGACTATGAGAAATTCTTAAAATTACTTGCCAGATACAAAATGAAATTCCCTGTCCGAGCTAATTTCGTCAAAGAACCTCAGAATTATCTGTGGAGTAGCTATAAGTTTAGAGTATTGGGCCATGAAAATTTCTTATTGGACACACCAAAAATCATTCTAGGGGACACTTCTTTAGATTGACACCAGAACCGTCCCTGCTTTATAATAGCGAGTAAGATGAAGGCGGAGATAATCGCTGTAGGAACGGAGATTTTGCTCGGGCAAATCCTAAATACCAACCACCAATATCTTTCTCAGAAGCTCGCCGAATTAGGGATTGATGTTTATTACCAATCCACGGTCGGCGACAATCCAGAGCGACTCATTGAAGCGATTAGGCAGGGGTTGGCACGTTCTGACATCGTAATCACAACAGGCGGATTAGGGCCTACAGTTGACGACATTTCCTTAGAATCCATCGCCCGAGCCACGACAAGAAGATTAGCATTAGACAAAATAATCTTAGCGCAAATTAAATCTCATTTTGGCAAACAATGTATTAAAATGCCAATTGAAAATGTCCGCCAGGCACATATCCCAGAGGAAGCCATCGCATTGAGGAATGACGTTGGGACAGCGCCTGGTTTAATTATCGAGGAGGATAGAAAAATCTTGATTGCCCTTCCTGGACCGCCCCGAGAATTGAATCCTATGTTCGAGCGCGATGTAATTCCATATTTAAAGAAAATAGCAAAACAAAAGTGGACGATAAAAACACGCACGATTAAAATTGCAGGCCTTTCTGAATCGCAAGTAAACCATAGGGTCAAAGACATCCTAAAAAGTCCGCCACCTGTTACGGTCGGCATCTTCGCCCATCCGGGTTTAATTGAACTTAAAATCACAGCGAAGCCACAAAACGTACCCCTTGCTCACGCCCTTATTCTCGCGGTGGATAAAAACATCACGGCGCGCTTAAAAGATTATATCTTCGGCAGGGACGCACAGACTTTAGAGGAAACCGTCGGGAAATTCCTAAGGCGCACGCGAGGGACGCTTGCCATAGCAGAATCCTGCACAGGCGGGCTTATTTCAAATCGAATTACGAATATATCCGGGAGTTCAAAATATTTTAAGATGGCGGTTGTGGCGTATTCAAATAAAACGAAAATTGCTCAACTTAATGTCTCGCCAGGGGCGCTTAAAAAATATGGCGCAGTAAGTTCGCAGGTTGCAACTCAAATGGCAAAAAATATAAGAGAAATTGCAAGAACTACTTTTGGGTTAGGCGTAACAGGAATCGCAGGTCCAACAGGCGCAACTAAATCAAAACCCATAGGCCTGGCCTATATCGCGCTCGCAACTCCAAGAAAGACCTTTTGCCGCGAATTTCACTACACAGGCGACCGCGAGGTCATCAAATTCAAAACTTCCCAAGCCGCACTTGACCTCCTCAGGCACCATTTGCTTTGTCCGCGAGGAATCGGGCTGAAGCGTTCTCATTTATAAATGTCTGAATCTATCCGCACATTTATCGCTATCGAATTAAACGAAGGGGTTCGCGCTGAACTTGCAATTTTACAAGCCACCTTAAAAAAATCCGATGCGGATGTGAAATGGGTTGCGCCTCAAGTCATTCACCTTACTTTAAAGTTCCTTGGAAATATTGACGATAAGGTGGTCAAAGAGGTGCAAAATATTTTGAGTGATATCGTCAAAAATTTTAAGCCCTTCTCATTGAGTTTTAAAGAAATGGGCGCTTTTCCAAAATTAGATTATCCAAGAGTGATTTGGGTAGAAGTGGATGAAGGAAAAGATATTATTTCTCAACTTGCAAAAGAATTGGAGGACAAATTAGAAGCGATTAATATTCCAAAAGAGGATAGAGAATTTCATCCGCATATTACATTAGGAAGGGTTAAAACCTCAAAGAATAAAGATAAACTAAGGGTTATAATCGAAACTACGAAATTTGAACCCAGTTCAAAAATCGCTGTTGACCACCTGACGCTTTTCAAAAGTCAACTTACTCCACAGGGTTCAGTCTATACCCCGCTCTTCATCGCCAAGATGAGAGAGCTGCCTGAACCACAAGATTCGCATAAATCCCCGCGATGATATCATCGAGCATAACGCCCAAAGGGCTACTCTGTCCCTCAGCCAATTTTATAGGAAACGGCTTTAAGACGTCGAATAGTCTAAAAAAGATAAATGTAATAATTATCGCAAGAGGTTTTGGCGGAATTAAAAATAAAGCTAACATCATCCCAACCGCTTCATCGATTACAATTGACTTGGCATCTTTTCCGCCGTAAATTGCCTCTGCCTTATTTATCACAAGAAATGCCACTACCATTAAAGCAACTAACGAGCCGATATATAAAGCAAGATTATGCCTTACCATCAAATAAAATGAAAGCCCACCAAGCGAGCCAAAAAATCCCGGGAAGCGAGGCACATAGCCCAAATAGAAAAAACTGCTTAAGCATTTAACGACGGTCCTCAAGTGAGGATTCTCCTATTACGCAAAATAAAAGAAATGCCCGATGAAAGCGTGAGCACCACGGTTATCAACATCAATGCAAATATCAAATTTAAAAACCACCTTTCAATTGTGCTGTTCCAAAATGAGAAAAATTTAGCCGTATCCTTTAGTATCAAAAAAGTCAAAATAGTAAATATCGCAACTATCTGAGAAACCGTTTTATGTTTGCCCGCCTCCTCTGCCTCCAAAACCACGCCCCTGCCTAAAGCGAATATCCTTAAACTGGTAACTGTAACTTCTCGTGCGATGATAATAACAACTGTCCAGGCGGGAATAAGCTTTAATTCCACGAATGCCAAAAAAGCCGCCAATGCCAGAATTTTATCAGCAATCGGATCCATCAACCTTCCAAAATTGGTTATCTTGCTATCGCGCCGTGCAATGTAGCCGTCGTAATAATCAGTCAAGCAAGCAATGACAAAAGTAATAAATGCAAAATACCTCGCCCCCGTCCACCGAGCAAATAAGAAATACATAAAGACGAATGTTAAGATGATCCGCGATATTGTGAGTTTATTCGGGAGATTCATGGTATCATTTCCCCAAAATTGCTTCGGCTTGTGTTCCTTAAGGAAACGCTCGAAAAACCCCAGCGAGGATTTTCTCGCTCCGCTTTAGTCCTCGCTCTTCCACTTTTAGTTTAATAGGGGGCGGAAACCTTAGCCCGCTAAGGACTTTAAAAGGTTCCTTGCGGACACAAGCCTATGCAATATTATAATAAAAAATAAAGATTTTCGACTGGAGCCGCACGTAGAAGATTCGAGGGGGTCGACGCGCGACGAATAAGGAGCGCATGCTTGTCGACGCCGCCGAGTTTGTGAGGCGGCCGGACACGGTTGCCCACAGTTTAATCTTAAGGCAGAGCGAGAAGATTCTCCGAGCGAGACTTTCCTCGCTGGGGAAAGTCGAGCGGTGCGGCGAAGACGAAAATCGGCATTTTGGATTGCTTCGTAACTTCGCTTCTCGCAATGACAACCCATTTTAAATAACCTCTCCAACCAAATCATATTCATAACTGTCAATTGTTTTTGCTCGGACGAACTCGCCGACATTTATTTTTGATTTTTGATTTTTCCCCGACGAGATGTCGGGATCCCGACTTTTTCGTCGGGAGATTTTTGATTTTCTTACGTATACTATTCCATCAACCTCTGGTGCGTCCATATAGGAACGACCCAAATAAAGGTTCGGGTCGGAATCGTCCTTTTCCTCAATTATAACATCTAATTCCCTACCCATCAATCTGCGATTATTTTCCTGCGAGATTTCCTGTTGAATCTTCATAATCTCATCCCATCTGGCCTGTTTTTCTTCGTCGGAAATCTGATTCGGGAAATCATACGCAGGACTTCCCTCTTCCTGAGAGTAAATAAAAGCGCCAAGCCGTTCGAATTTTGCATCCTTTATGAATTCTACGAGTTCTTTAAATTCGGCTTCTGTTTCACCAGGAAATCCGACGATTATCGAAGTCCTTATAACGAGGTTGGGGATTTCTGCCCTCAATTTTTCTAGCAAACTTAAAATCATCTTTTTAGAAGTCCCTCGTCTCATCATTTTTAAAATTTTATCATTTATGTGCTGAATCGGAAGGTCAACATACTTGCAGATTGCGGGTTCATCCTTTATTATTTCTATAAGTTCGTCGGTAAAATTAGCTGGATGGGCGTATAAAAGCCGAATCCAATTTATGCCTTTTATCCTGACTAACTCCTTCAATAATTCGGCGAGGGCAAGGCGCTTGTATAAATCCATCCCATAAAGCGTTGTATCCTGTCCAATCAAATTAATCTCCTTTACGCCACTTTTTATCAAGTTGGCTGCTTCTCTTAAAACGGAATCTATATGGCGACTTCGATGTGGCCCGCGCAATTGCGGTATCACACAAAAGGAACACTTATGCGAACATCCTTCGGATATCTTTACATATGCATAATGTTTCGGCGTAAGGCGAATGCGCGGAGTTCTATCATCATATAAATATTTGGGAGCGGGCGTTATATCTACTGGCCTTTCGCCTTTTATCAGCGCATTTATAATTTGTGGCAATCTCTCAAAGCCGTTTACGCCGATTGAGCCATCTATCTCTTTCAATTCGCCCTGCAACTCGTCTTTATATCTTTGTGGGAGGCATCCTGTCACGAGGATATTCTTGACCTTCCTTTTATTTTTTAATTCTATTATGTCTAATATCGCATCTATCGATTCCCTTTTTGCATCCTCGATAAATGAACAGGTATTTACTATAGCGACATCTGTGCCTTCAATTCCATCGACGATATGAAATCCAGCACCCTTTAAAATCCCAAGCATAACTTCGGAGTCAATTAAATTTCTTGCGCAGCCTAATGAGAGGATTGAAACTTTGATGGGCATATATAATCCCTGGTCATTGCGAGGGAATCCACCTTTGGCGGACCGACTGAAGCAATCTCTATTTTGGCAACTTAAGGCCATCCTTAGTGATAAGAATGCCTTTGACGACGCCCTTACCAAATGGCTTTAATCTTGTGCCATTTAACTCGACATTCAATACTTCGGCGCGGCCTGTTGAAATCTCAAGCGATTTGGTGGCTTGCCAACTCTCCTGCGAACCCTTCTTCAGGATATCCTCGAATATTACGGTGTCATCCGATGTTACTTTAAGCCAAACATCTTGACGGGCTTTTATCGTAAGTAGAAGATTTTCACCTTTCTTAAATTTCGCAGTGACAGGAATCGTTATCTCTGAAGGGATTGTTTTGAGAGTTGGCTTGGTTTGCTCGGCTTCGACTTTCTTCGCAACCTTAGGGCGCGATTTAAGGTTGGCTTTTGCTTTTGAGCCGATAAAGGCTAAAAGCCTAAAACCAAAGATGATAATCAAAATCGTAAAGCTAATAGAGGCAAGGCGCCTTACAGGGAACCTAAACGGAATTCTTTCGCCCCTTAATATCAGCGCTGGTTCAACTAGTTTTGGGTGTCCTTTAAAATATTCGTCTGCCAGTGAGACTCCATCGAGTCTCAAATAATCCGCATATTTTTTTATGAAACCTTTTATATAAACTGGGCCTCGTGCTACTTCGTCTATCTTGTCCTCTTCCAGCGCCTTTAATATCTTACTATGAATCCGCGTATCTTTTTGTGCCTGCTCTATTGAGATGCCCCTTGCTTGGCGGGCTTGCCTTAACTCCGACCCGATTGACTCCACTTTGCCTTGACATCCTCCATATTTTCGATGAGGATTTCTCTAGGTTTGGAGCCGCGATATGGCCCAACTATGCCATCCGCTTCCATCGTGTCGATAAGCCGAGCGGCCCTTGTATATCCCAACCCAAGCCGCCTCTGCAACATCGAAACCGAGGCCTGTTTCGTCTCAATGACCATCCTCACCGCTTCCTCATACATCTCATCCTTCTCGAATGTACGCCCATGGAGTTTCTTCTCCTGTGCTTTCAATATATCTTCATCGTATACAGGTTCCCTTTGTTCTTTTACAAAATCGACGATCCTTTCTATCTCCTTATCGGAAACTAAACTTCCCTGTGCGCGAATCGGCTTAGATTCGCCCGGTTTTAAAAATAGCATATCGCCTCTTCCTAATAATTTATCCGCGCCGTTCATATCTAACACTGTTCGCGAATCAACCTTTGAGGCAACCTGAAACGAAATTCGCGCTGGAAAATTCGCTTTGATGACGCCTGTTACGACGTTGACGGATGGCCTCTGCGTCGCTAAAATTATATGTATGCCAACGGCGCGCGAAAGCTGCGATAACCTTGTAATCGCATTTTCGATGTCCTGCGCTGAAACGAGCATAAGGTCCGCCAGCTCATCTATTATTACGACGATATACGGTAGGATATCTGGAACCTCTCCCTGGCCGTTAAATTCGGCTACCCTTTTTTTCTCGTTAAATATATCTATATTTCTTACCGCAAGCCGCGCAAATAATCTATATCGCGACTCCATTTCGTTTACTACCCAGTTTAAGGCGCCTGAAACCTTATGTGGCTCAGTGACTACCGGGCATAGTAGATGAGGCAGGCCGTTGAATATCGCAAGTTCCACCATCTTTGGGTCAACCATCAAAAATTTCAGCTCATCAGGGGTAGCGTTAAATAGCATCGAGGTAATTATCGCATTTACGCAAACAGTTTTACCTGAACCCGTTGTGCCCGCGATTAGAAGATGCGGCATCTCCCCTAAATCCGCAATAACAGGCTCGCCCGCAATATCTTTTCCTAATGCCAAGGTCAATTTCGACTGCGAACTCTGAAATTCCCGCGACTGCAAAATCTCTTTTAAATATACCAACGCACTTATAGAATTTGGCACTTCCACACCAACTCTCGCCTTGCCTGGAATCGGCGCTACAATCCTTACGCTCTGCGCCTTCATCGTAAGCGCGATATCGTCGCAGAGCGCTGTAATCTTCGTCAGCTTAACTCCGGGCGCAGGTTCTAATTCATATCTTGTAATGACAGGCCCTCGTTCAACGGCAGTAACTTTTACCTCAATTCCAAAGTCGTTTAGGGTCTCCTCTAAAATTCTGGCATTCGCATCTAAATCATCCTTTATCTTCCGCTCCTCAAGAGGTGGCGGTGAATCCAATAAATTCAAATCCGGCAATTTATAATCTCCAACAACGCGTTTAGTAATTTTAAGAGGTGCTGGCTTTGGCTCTTCTTTCTTGATGAACTTTTGGATATCTATTATTTGCCGGGGGTTAAGGCTTACGCCTTGAGCCGCAACCTTAACCTCTGGCTTTTGTATCTTCGTTGCTTCGGCTTCTCGCTTTAATTCGCGTTCCCTTTCAAGGCGTTTCTCCTTCAAAAGGTAAGGCCTCTTCTTAAAAATCCTCGAGTATATCTCGATTATGCTGTTTACAAGAGATAAAAATATGGGCAAGATTAAAAGTTCGGTTGCAAGCAAAATCGAAAGCAAACCCAATGTTATAACCACTATGTAAGCGCCTAACTGGCCAAAATATCTTATAAAAATATCGCAGAAAAATAGGCCCAGCAGCCCGCCCCTATGGACTCTAACCACTTCTTGTGCCGGCCCGACCATAGCCAGAAACGCGCTTAAAGCGATAAATAAAACAGAAGTGCCGAGTAACTTAATATAAAATTTTTGCGGGACCTTTCCCAAAAATTTCCCGATAGCCCATGTTGCAGTCAATGCAGGAATGATGTATGCGCTGAAGCCAATTAGTGAAAATAAAACCGCGCCGATATATGCGCCGATTATGCCGGCATAATTTTTGGTATAAATATTAGGGTGGGATGTAAACCAAGGGACGTCATTTTGGTCGTATGATATAAGGCTTACTAAAATTAGAACTGTAACAGCGAAGAGAAGAACGCCCCAAATCTCATTTATCCTCTCCTGCTTCATTCTACTTCGCCCCTATTAACGTTAACGCTGCTGGGGGCTCCATCATTTGCCTTCGCCTTTTGTAGCCGCTTGTTTCCTACTTAAATTCACCCTGCCCTGTTCATCTATTTCTATCACTTTAACCAAGAACTCGTCTCCGATTTTTACTTCATCTTCGACGTTTTTTACATATTTATCCGACAACTCCGAAACATGGACCAGCCCTTCCTGCCCGGGCAGAATTTCTACGAACGCGCCAAATGGCATAATCCTTTTTACCTTGCCTAAATAGACCTTGCCAACCTCAGGAATTTCGGTCAGCCGACGGATAATCTCAATCGCCTTTTCCATCGCATCCTTATCCACGGAAGCAACGTTTACCTTTCCATCATCCTCTATGTCAATTGTAACGCCGGTCTCATCTATTATCTTGCGGATTGTTTTACCGCCCGGGCCGATTAAATCTCTAATCTTATCCGGGCTTATCTTGAGCGTCTCGATGCGCGGGGCATACTGCGAAATCTGTTTTCTCGGGAAGCCGATCGTCTGCTTTATTTTTTCCATGACAAAGGCCCTGGCTTCCCTTGACTGCTCCAGTGCCTTTCCTAAAATATCGATATCTATTCCGTCTATTTTTAAATCTAATTGCAAAGCAGTGATTCCCTTTTCTGTGCTTGTTATTTTGAAATCCATATCGCCGAAGTGGTCTTCCAATCCCGAGATATCAGTTAATATAACTGCTTCATCGTTCTCTTTTATTAAACCCATTGCAATCCCGCTCACTGGCGACTTTATCGGAACGCCAGCATCCATCAACGCCAAAGTCCCTGCGCAGACGGTAGCCATTGAGGATGAGCCATTTGACTCTAAAACCTCAGAAACAACTCTAACGGTATAAGGAAATTCTTCTTTTGACGGCATAACCGGCTTAAGCGCCCGCTCAGCCAGAGCGCCGTGGCCAATCTCGCGCCTTCCTGGACCTCTTACCGGCCTTATCTCTCCGACGCTAAAGGGAGGAAAACTATAATGGAGCATAAAAGACTTGAATGTCTCGCCCTCCAATGCGTCTATTAATTGTTCATCCGCAGATGTTCCCAATGTCGTAACCGAGAGGCTCTGCGTCTGCCCCCGAGTAAATAATCCTGAGCCGTGGGTTCTCGGCAGGACCCCTACCTCGCAAGCGATGGGACGAATATCTTTATATCCTCGCCCATCTATCCTTATCCTCTTCTCAATTACTATGCGCCTTACCTCCTCACGCTCGACCTTAATCAGCGCTGCCCTTACGTCACCTTCGGTATAAGGCGAGCCTTCAACGGTTATTGCCTTGACGAGGTCCTTCGTTATTAAATCTACTATCTCCTCGCGCTGGTCCTTGGTGCTAACCCCTTCTACATCCTTAATCCTATCCGCAGCTAACTCCTTTACCTTTTTATATAATTTCTCATCTACTAATTTAATTATAATTTCTCTTTCCTTGGGTTTGCCTGTCTTTTGTTTCATCTTTTCCTGTAATTCTATCGAGGCGATTAAATTTTTATGCCCGAAGTCAATCGCCTTCAAAACTACATCCTCTGTAACCTCATTTATTCCTGCTTCCACCATTACAATGCCATCCTTAGTTCCTGCGACGACTAAATCTAACGTGCTTTTCTCTAATTCCGTATACGTAGGATTAATTATGAATTCCCCCTCGACTATTCCTACTCGAACTGCGCCAATTGGATGTTCGAATGGAATATCAGAAATGGCGAGCGCGCAAGATGCGCCGTTTACTGCCAGGATATCCGGGTCGTTTTCGCCGTCGTGAGAAAGGACTAAAGCCATAATCTGGACCTCATGCATAAAACCATCCGGGAAAAGAGGCCTCAATGGACGGTCGATAAGGCGGGCGGTTAAAATCTCTTTTTCTGACGGGCGACCTTCGCGTTTAAAGAAACCGCCGGGTATCTTGCCGGCCGCATAGGTCTTCTCTTGATATTCGACTGTGAGCGGCACAAAAGAAGCTTGAGTTTCAAAGGGCTCCTTTGACATAACGGCCGCGACCAAAACGACGGTTCCCCCGTATTGGACACAAACCGCTCCATTGGCTTGCTTGGCAAGTTTGCCAGTCTCAATTATTAAATTTTCTCTTCCAAATTTAGTTTCGAATTTTTCACTCATAATCTATTAAGACAAAAATCCTTAAACCTTCATCCGCTAAAGGCACAAAAATTTTAGGCGTGACGAAGGTCCTATTTTCTTAAACTAAGTTTATCCAAAATTGCTTGGTATTGTCCTGTATTCTCCCGTTTGAGGTATTCCAAGAGCTTGCGCCGTTGGCTTACAAGTTTTAGAAGCCCATGGCGGGAATGGTGGTCCTTTTTGTGGACTTTGAAGTGCTCGGTCAGAAGGTTTATCCTCTCTGTAAGAAGGGCTATCTGAACCGGCGTCGAGCCTGTATCTGCCTCATGCTCTTTAAAACTTCCTATCAGGCTCTTCTTCCCTTCCTTCGTAAGCGTCATTAATTTCACCTCCTACTCTAAAATCTTATATTATCACAATGATTTTCAAATGTAAAGGATAATTAGCAGTAATTAGTCAGGGACTAATTCTGAAACTAATCTAAAGAAGTGTCCCCCTATATCAAGCTTAAGAATGCGCCGTGCCGCGATGTCATCTTTTTTTATCTGTTCAACCAATTTTCCCTGGCTTTTGAACTTCCTATCGCCGCGCAATCTCTTTACAAAAATAATCTCGATCTCCTCGCCATATATGAACTTGCCGAAATTGAAGATGTGAACTTCGATTGCAGGCTCTGCCTCCCTAAATGTTGGGCGCGTTCCTATATATAAAGCTCCGCCGTATTTTCTATTCTTCAATCGAACCCAAACCGCATAAACCCCGTTCGGTGGAATTGCCTCGTGGTGTGGGTTTATATTTGCGGTAGGATATCCTAATAATTTTCCCCTACGGGCACCCCTTATTACTGTGCCGAAAACTGTAACAGGTCGCCCGAGCATCTGAGCGGCCTGTTCTAACCTGCCTTTGATAATCAAATTTCGAATTAATGTCGATGAAACAATCCTCCTCGCAATCTTAATCATCGGCACAATCTTGACTTCAAATCCATAGCAGTGCCCATATTTTTGAAGCGTGCTTGCGTCTCCGATACAGTCCTTTCCAAATACAAAATCGCTTCCAATGTAGACCTCGCTGACTTTCAATTTATTGACCAATATTTTCTTAACGAAGTCGCGTGGCTTTAGATTAGAAAACTGCTTATTGAATTTAAGGATTAGGCAAAGGTTAACGCCTAATTCTTTAATAAGCCTTGCCCTATGGGCAGTTGACATCAACAGCGGAACTGATTTATGCGGCTGCAACACTTTCAAGGGGTGGGGGTCAAATGTTATAATAACGCTTCTTCCCTTAATGACCCTAGCCCGCCTTACGGCAGATTTAATAATTGCCCTGTGGCCTAAATGAACGCCGTCGAAAATCCCGATCGCCGCAACAGTTTTTTTCACCCCGGCTCCAAACCCCTCCTTCGCTACCCCGTTAGAACAACAGTGCCTAACGGGGCTCATATCTTAATAAGATGTTTTTCCAATTCGCCTTTTGAAAACGATTTTAGTTTTTCTACGGTAATTGACCTCTCTAATGTAAATTCGCCAGAACGCAACCTGCGCAAATAAGAGAGGTGTCCTGCGCATCCTAATCTGTCACCGATATCATCGCATAATTTCCGAATATATGTTCCCTTTGAACATACGACAGAAAAATAGACATAGGGGATATCGATATTTTTTATCTTAAGCTCCTTAATGTGAACCACCCTTGGTTGCCTTGGCACTACTTTACCATTCCTCGCCAACTCATAAAGCCTTTTTCCCCTAAATTTCAAGGCCGATACCATCGGCGGCACCTGCTCTATCCTGCCTTTAAATGAATCGAAGATATCCTTAATCTGCCTCGCCGTAATTTTCTTAAAATCGCCTTCAAATAATAGATTGCCTTCTGCATCGCCGCTATCCGTCTTTTTTCCTAAGGTCAAGGTCGCTTCATATTCTTTATCATCATTCGCAAATCGCGCAGAAAGTTTCGTCGCCTTTCCAACCAATACGATAAGCACGCCAGTTACCGCAGGGTCTAAAGTGCCAGCGTGACCTGCCTTTTTTATCCCGAAATTTTTGCGGATAAAATCGACGACATCGTGTGATGTCATACCGCTAGGTTTATCAACGATTAATATTCCGTCCATAACAATTAAGTTAGTCCATAGTTTTAGAATGTGGACCGTGGACTTTTTAAAAAGACTTCCCTCAATATTTTCTTCTCTACTTCTCTGCAAGAGCCTGAAATAGTGCAGCCGGCGGCGCGCGCATGACCGCCTCCGCCGAACTTATGCGCAATCACATTTACATCGTAGCCCCTCTTACCGCGCAGGCTCACCTGAATTTTTCCAACCTCATCGGCCTCCTTAAAAAAGACGGCTACCTTAGTTCCCTTAACCGCCCTTGCATAATTTATAAAATTTTCTGCGTCATCAAATTTTGCGCCGGCGCGTTTTAATATCTTCCTCGTAAGCCAAAACCAGATTATTTTTCCATCCTTACTTACCTTTATCGTCGAAAGCGCAAGGCCCAATAATCGCATCGCCGGATATGATTTTAACTCAAATAGTCTCTCAAATATTCCGTCAGTATCCAAATTGTGTTTCATAAGTTCTGCCGCTATCCTGTGGGTCTTCGGCGTCGTATTCGAATATCTAAATGAACCTGTATCTATTAGGATTGCCGTATATAGTTGTGTTGCCTCAGCTTTGTTTAATCTCATTTTAAATTTTTTAAAGAGTTCAAATATCATCTCGCCAACCGCAGCCGCCTTTAAATCAATCCAATTTATATCGCCGTACTTTTCATTGCTTATGTGATGGTCTATATCTATTAAAGTCATTCCATCTGTAATTAGGTCTCTGACCCTGCCGATGCGAGCTAAGACTGGACAATCGATTATAATCGCGCAATCCGGCTTTTGGAAACTATCCCTTTTAATAGACCTTGCTAATTTTATGGATTTTACTTTAGGCAAAAAAAGAGACGAATCTGGCGGCGGATCTTCATTGACAATTAAAACATCCTTCCCAAGCCGCTTAAGTAAACTCGCCAGCGCAAGTTGAGAGCCTATTGCATCCGCCTCAGGATTTATATGTCCTGCGATTAAAAACCTTTTATTCTCACGGAACGCGCGCACAACATCCTTGACGCTCATTTTTTTTTATCTTTCTCCTTATTTAACATATCGAATATCTTTTCAAGATGCAGGCTATATTCAGCCGATTCATCGAGCCTAAATATTAAGTCGGGCGTAAACCTAATCCTCATCCTTTCCCCGAGCAATTTCTTTATAAAGCCGGCTGCCGAATTGAGCCCTTCGATCGCCCGCTCCTTCTCTTCCTTACCTCCTCCTCCTAAAACGCTAAAGAAGATCTTCGCATTTCTAATATCCGGGGTAACCTCAATCCTCATTATTGTAATAAAACCTATTCTTGGATCTTTCAATTCCTCATGAATTATCGTGGAGATATGCTCCCTTATTTCATTTGCAACTTTCTCTGGCCTTAATCCACCCATTATAGTAACTGCGTATTGTAGTTGAGCAAATCTACCTGTCTATAATCTTTAATGAAATTTGCGACCTTAGAGAGCGCTGAATCAACATGGGCTTTGTCCGTTCCAACATATGCTATTGCGAAAGTCGCAACCTGCCATTTATCTTGGTCATCTATTTCTGCGATTGAGACATTAAACCTATCCCTGATTTTATCCTTAAGGCCCTTTATCACCATCCGCTTCTCTTTTAAAGAAGAATTCTGTGGCATCCTCAATACAGCGGTCAAAATTCCAACTATCATCTCATTTTCTCCTTAAGGCGTAATTTAATTCCTCCTCCTTTGTTTTTATCCGGCCATCTATCTTTGCGTATAATGTCCTTTGCATCATATTCTTAAAATGGGGCCCTGGCCTTATGCCCGCCCTTTTAAAATCATCGCCACGAATGTTCAATTTCACATTTATATATTTGGTCAAATATCCCATAATCCTGTGCCGTGCTGTCTGGGATTTGGATTTCGCAATGAGCAATAGAAGGACTTCATAAGACAACGTTATAAGTCGCCTATAAATCAGGCTGGGATTTATCTTTCCTTTTTTGTTCAAAAACAAAAGCAGCTTGCTGGTCGCCCTTTTATAGGAGATGAGTCTAATCGCATCGAACTTGGCAAAGACAAATTCGTCGCTTATTCCCTGAACATCATTTTGACTTAACCCATTGAGCAATGCCATAAGATATATCAGCCACCTATCGAGCGTCCTCTTCCGTTTAAAATCCGCTCTCGCGTACCAACTTAAGGCCTCATCCACTGAATCGAATAGACGTGCAATTGATTTTGTCAACTTAAGATTACGATGTATGAACCTCAACTCGTTTAAATCCGAAAGGCGCACGACCGCCTTTAAGGGCTCCCCTTCGCTTAAAATCGCTATAATCTCCTGCCTGAGCCTCTGTTTCTGGGTGCGGCCTATCATCCTTAAACCTGCGGCCTTCTTGATTAGGCTTTCGGTATGCGGCTCTATCTTAAAATTGAACCTCTGCTCAAATCTGACAGCCCTGAATATCCGCGTGGGGTCATCGACGAAACTTAAATCGTGCAAAACCCTTATTATCCCTTCTTTCAAATCCACTCTGCCGTTGAACGGGTCGAGCAATTCGCCAAAGCCTAAGGCGTTTAATCTAAATGCCATCGCATTTATCGTAAAATCTCGACGGAAAAGGTCATCCTCAATGGGCCCAAATTTCACCGTGGGAAGCGCTGCAGGACGTTCATATACTTCTGTGCGGGTCATCGCTAAATCGATTTTAAATATATCTTTAGACAACTCACCAGCCGCAATGCCCTTGGGGCAAGGCATGGTTACAGTTGCGGTTCCAAATCTTCTATGGTAGATATAATCGCCGCTTGCCTCTTTAGCGAGTCGTTTTGCGTACTCGATGGCATCGCCCTCTATGACTATATCGCTATCGAAATTCTCAACTCCTAAAAGCAAATCCCGCACAAACCCGCCAACCACGAACGCCCTACACCCCATTTCATCAGCTAATCTACTAATGTGCCTTAATAATTCTACGAACTTTTTAGGATATGCCCTTTTAATTTGAGGTACTAAATTCAAAGAGGGCTTTTGCTCGCTCAAAGTAATCAGCTCTTTTTTTGCCTCTTGAAATAATTCACCGTGTAGCGCCCGCAATAAATCAAAACGGCTGATTACGCCTAATAATCTTCTTCCATCTACAACTGGAAGATATCCAACATCTTTATCATACATGAGCTTTTGAATCGTATAAATCGGCGTATTTGATTTTACTGGGATAATCTTACTTGACATATAACCCTTTACCCGCGAATGTCCAAAGCCGCGAGAGATGGCTTTATCTAAATCTCTGAAAGTTACGATGCCGACTAATCGTCGCCCTTCTCGAACAATCGCGTATTCCACATCTAATTCAAGCATCACCTTTTTAGTCTCATTTATAATATCGTTTATATCCACATCTAAATATTTTGTTGCAATTAAATCCTTTGCCTTTATCTTCGGGCGGATGTAACGGCGAAGGTACTTTAACAACTTTCTCTTTACCTCAGTTAAAGATAGGCCTTTGATAATTGCGCCTGCGGCAGATGGATGACCGCCGCCGTCGAAGATATCGCAAATTTTGGCAACGTCAACGAAGGGCAACCTGCTTCTTGCGATAAACTGAATTTTATCAGCGGATTGGACCATAACGAAGATGACGTTGTAATTCTCCACCTCCTCCAGCTTATATGCAAGAAGGCTTAGGTCCTCAACATAACTTTTGCTCGTCGAAGTTGCGATAGCTACGTTTATACCGTTTATAACGTGAATCTCTGTTGATTTAATTAACTCCGCAAGAAGTTTTAACTCCTCATCGGTCAACTCTCGCCTTAAATAGGATGAGACCAGATTCAGATCCGCCCCTTGCGAGATTAAGTAACTTACCATATCGATATCTGCTTTCGTAGTCGTAGGAAAAGTAAGAGAACCCGTGTCCTCATAAATCCCTAATGCCATAATAGTTGCCTCAAGCGGCGTTATTTTTATATCGCGTTTTTTTATCATCTCAGCTAAAATCGTCGTGGTTGCGCCAACCTTTTTGAATATATCCTGATGGGCTTTAATATCATATTCTGTACGAGGGTGATGGTCGTAAATATGGATTTCTATTTCCTTATTTCCAACGAGCTCTGCCATCCTTCCAATCCTGCCCTTAAGCCTGGTCTCAACTATTATCAGCCGACTGACATCATTAAGCAAAATATCTTTTTCGTATCCTATTTTTACTAAATCTTCGCTTAAGGACATAAATTCCCTGACCGCCCTTTCCTGAGAACCAGGAAGCACAAGTTTGGCGTTGGGGTAAAGTACTCGCGCCGCTATCATCGAAGCCAGCGCATCAAAATCAGCATTTGTGTGGGTGGTGATGAGGTCCATCTGTGGTCACAATAATTAAAGCGACTTTAATAAAAGATTGAAATGCCTGCTATGACAAAATGGCTATCTATACCTCTATTCGGCTTCTCGATTGAAAGGTTGGAAATATGTCTGAAACGATAACCGACATTTAACGCAAGGTCATCGCGCAGAAAATAATATATCCCCGCTCCTGCCTGGTCGGCAAAATTTGCATTCGAACCCTGCCGATTAGTCTTTTCCGAAATATATATCCCAGCGGTGCCGCCTTCGATGTAAGGATAAAACTTATCGCCAAGCGGGAAGGCATATTTCAACAAAAATCCGCAACCAGCTTCATAATTAGAGCTCGGCTCAGTAACCGGATTTACAAACGGCTCTACCATAAATAAGAACAAGCCTGGCATATTCCATTTGAGCGCTTTCTTTAGATTAAATCCAAAACGGCCACCAATATAAACTGTATCGTAGTCTTTGCCGTCGCCTATATCTGCCCTTCCCCAACCCGAATAAAAACCGATTTCTTTCAAAGATGCGTCGCTGTTAATTTTCTCTGCGGGTTCTGCATTTACAACACCTAAAATTCCAAAAAATAATACTACTGCAACTACGCCTGCAAAGATACATTTCCCCATTCTTCCTCCTCCTTTCTAATAAGAAAAGTTAGATTAAACTCCTAATATCCTTAACTGCCAAAGTATAATTCCTATAAATAAAAATAAAATCCCTGCGATAATTCCCCAAAACCTCGTATAGCTTTTTATCGTTTCGCCAGAGACTTCCACAATATCCAAATCTACAACCTGGTAAGAACTCCTCCTAAACCACCCTATGGCTTTAGAATGCTCGCCTATCATTTTTCTTGCCCGCCCTAATCCGAAAATTAAGTTGCCGATGAGAGGAATTATGGATTCATAATTAAGATATATTAAACAACCGGAGCTATCCTGCATTTTAACATCTTCGCCCAGATAACTCCCGGCCTCTGCTTTGCCAATGACTTTGCCTTCGATCTCAACAAATCGGCCTCTTAAGGGATTTGCGTAAGGGTCTTGCATAAGTTCAAAAATTGTAATTTTCTCAGGAATACCGCCTGGCCTTCTAAACATATATAAACCCTGAGCCAATAAACTTGCACCAAAAAGCATTACAAAAAATGGATAATTCAAAGGATTCCATAAAAGGATCGCAATGCCAACCAAAATCGATAAAATTGGTAACGCATATACAAAAACTCCCTTCAAAAAATCATTGTATAATCTCGCCTTGTCCAAACCACCTCCTTCAAGCATAACTCTTTCAAAATTAAAAATCGAAACTTTCCCTATTTCATTTGCATACTCAGATAATACTTTTATTCTTTTCCCTGTTAAAGGGTGAGTAGAATTTAACTCTGCCACTAAAGCCCAAGGACTAAAGATATCAAACAGAAAAACTTTGGTGAGGTCTTTTGCGATTTGCGTTCTGTCTTTATTCATCGCTAATTTAAAGATCGTGCCTATGGAATGTGCTGCTTTGAAATCGTAGATTCCCATAGCTCGCGTTGATGCCAGTAATCTTTGTGTGGTTTCTGTGTCCACTTCGGTCGCTATCCCGTAAGCAATTTTTACCAACGCCATCGAAAGCGCATCGGGGTTATTCGTATGCTCTGCTGAAAATCTATCTGCCAGATATTCTCTCGTTCTGGATAAATATAGAACTAAATAAGACCCTATTATATAAAGGATATAAGATATCGCCCCGATGAGAGGAGTTATGTCGCCTTTTTTATCATTAGAACTACCTTTTTGATACCTTCTGCGCTTTAAAAAATTATAGTAAACTTCATAAAGCACTTGTAGCATCGTAACGGCGATTGTCATTATGATAAAATCTTTATTGACTATGTGACCGAGCTCATGTCCGATAACCGATTTTTGTTCTTCTATATCTAAGTACTTAAAAATACCTTCGCTAACAACTACTCTCGCGTTACTTGGGAACGAGCCATAACAATAGGCAGTAGGATTTGCATCGTCAATAATCCTTAATTTGGGAATCCTAATTCTCTTCTTTTTGCAAACCTCTTTTATAAAATTGGCGACTTCTTTATGAGCGAGTTCAAATTCCTCAAAAGTCACCCATCTAATTTTATAAAATATCTTCTGTATCCAATCGGTTATATATGGGCTTACCAACCACGAGATAAAATTCGTCAATACCGTTAACGCTATAAGCACCCCGATATTTATAAGGTGCAACCAAAATGCTATCAGATAAAAAATAAAAAATACGAAGCTTAAAAGTATCCCTAAAGTTATCGTGGACGCAAATATCAATTTTCCTCTCATATTCATTACCTCATTTTTAAATAGTGCGCCTGGTGCGAATCGGTCGCTCGGCTCGCGCCTCGCTCCCTAAAAGGAAACCCTGATGGTTTCTTTTTAGTGTTTATCTTCCTTCCGCGTGGAAGAGTCTGGCCTTCAGGGAGAAAACGTTCTTTTCTCCCTGAAACCCTCTTTTTGTCGATTCGCAAAATCTTTGGTGCGCCTGGTGCGAATCGAACGCACAACCTCTGGCTCCGGAGGCCAACGCTCTATCCGATTGAGCTACAGGCGCGTTGCGACTAAACTCCAAGCTGGTCGCTCCTTAGGAGAAAACCCTGATGGTTTTCTCCTAACGCCCTCTAATTATTAAATAGCAGAGGGCTGTTCTTATTCCTTCCGCAAAGATGTCAATATGACAGAGGGAAAACAGTCTTTTCCCTCTGTAACTCCCTTTTTATGGTCGCGGATGAAACTTCCGGTGTATCTGTTTTAACCTCTCCTTGTTTATATGCGTATAAATCTGGGTCGTCGAGATATTCGCATGGCCCAATAATTCCTGAACTATCCTTAAATCCGCGCCTCCCTGCAATAGGTGGGTCGCGAAAGAATGCCTTAACGTATGTGGAGTCACTCTCTTTTTTATTCTGG
>CAZUZR010000010.1:0-2440 GCA_964625025.1 uncultured Planctomycetia bacterium
AGACGCCTAAGAAGGACCCAAAAGACGACCCCAGAAATTTAGCAACTGTAAGAAAGTTAGTGAAATGAGCGACGAAAGGACCTACCCATTTTCAACGATTGAACCTAAGTGGCAGAGACTTTGGTTTAAGGAGCGCAACCTATTTAAGGTGGACGAGCGCCCGCCAAGAGGGAAATATTACTGCCTTGTTATGTTTCCGTATCCGTCCGGAGATTTGCACGTCGGACACGGCAGGAATTACATTATAGGCGATTGCGTTGCGCGTTATAAACTGATGCAGGGGTATAATGTGCTTTCTCCGATGGGGTGGGATGCGTTCGGGCTGCCCGCCGAAAATGCGGCGTTAAAATCAGGCGTTCATCCGAAGGAGTGGACGTTAAAAAATATCAAACGGATGAAGGAGCAATTGTTTCAATGGGGTTGCGGATATGATTGGGATAGAGAGGTCACCGCTTGCCTCCCAGATTATTACAAATGGACTCAGTGGGTATTTTTGAAATTATATGAAAAAAAAGTTGCTTATAAAAAATTGGGTGCTGTAAATTGGTGCCCGTCGTGCCAGACGGTTTTGGCGAATGAGCAGGTAATCGGCGGCGCTTGCGAGCGATGCGATACTAAAGTCATAGAAAAGGATTTAAAGCAGTGGTTCTTTAAAATCACAGATTATGCCGAGCGGCTTTTGGATGATTTGGCATTGCTTGAGGAATGGCCGCAGCGAGTCAAGGTAATGCAGCAGAACTGGATTGGCCGTTCAGAAGGCGTAAATATAGATTTCCCTGTTGTGGGAAGTAATGAGGTTTTAACCTGTTTTACGACGAGGGTTGACACTATTTACGGTGCCACGTTTATGGTATTAGCGCCGGAGCATCCTAAGATAAAGGAACTCATAAAAGATTCGCCGGATAAAATCAAGATATTATCTTTCGTCGAGAAAGTGCGCGCACAAAGCAAAGCGGAACGTAGCGCGGCAGAGGTTGAGAAGGAAGGGATATTTACCGGCAGATATGCGTTAAATCAAGTTAACGGCGAGAAAATCCCAATCTGGATTGCAAATTACGTCTTGATGGAATATGGCACCGGCGCGATTATGGCTGTGCCCGCACATGACCAGCGGGATTTTGAGTTCGCAAAAAAATATAATTTACCTATAAGGGTTGTGATTTTAAATCCGAAATCCGAAATCCGAAATCCGAATGAGTTAATGGAAGCGTATGAGGGCGATGGGATTCAGGTTAATTCCGGCCAGTTCGATGGCTTACCGAGTCAAGAGGCAAAAGTAGAAATTGCCGAGTGGATGGAGGGAGGTGGTATCGGAAGGAGGTCAGTTAATTGGAGGCTTCGCGATTGGCTTATTTCCCGTCAGAGATATTGGGGCGCTCCGATTCCGATTATATATTGTGAAAATTGTGGCACCGCGCCAGTGCCGGAAGACAATTTGCCAGTGCTTTTGCCGGAGGTGGTTAAGATTAAACCCACAGGCGAATCCCCATTAAAGGACATCCCTGAATTTTTAAACACGACCTGCCCGAAATGTAAAGGAAAGGCAATCCGCGAGACTGATACTATGGATACCTTCGTCGATTCAGGCTGGTACTATTTAAGATATCTTTCGCCGAGAGATGATAAACGCGCATTTGATTCTGAAGTCGTAAATAAATGGCTCCCGGTTGACCAGTATATCGGCGGAGTCGAGCACGCCATTTTGCATCTACTTTATTCGCGATTTATCACCAAGGTATTTTATGATTTAGGCCTTGTAAATTTTAAAGAGCCGTTTAAGCGATTATTTACACAGGGGATGATTATAAAGGATGGCGCGAAGATGTCCAAGTCTAAAGGAAATGTGGTAAGCCCCGATGAATTAATTGCAAAATATGGGGCTGATACAGTAAGGCTCTATACATTATTTATTGGGCCACCTGAAAAAGATGCTGAATGGAGCGATAGAGGTATTGAAGGTGCGTGGAGATTTTTGAATCGCGTCTGGCGCTTACTGAATGACTTCGTCGAATTGAAAGCAAAAACTGGGCAGGTTAGTGCAGGGGAAAGAGTTTTGGATAAAGAGTTAAGGCGTAAGACGCACGCGACGATAAAAAAGGTAACTTTGGATATGGAAGGCGACTTCCATTTTAACACCGCGATAAGTTCAATTATGGAATTGGTAAATGAGATTTATTTGGCGTTGGCGGAAAAGGGAAAGACATCACTTGCAGTAGTTGAAGAGGCGGTTAAGGCAGTTGTGATATTACTTGCGCCATTTGCGCCGCATATCTGCGAGGAGATGTGGCAATTATTAGGGAATAAGCCGTCTATCTTTGACCTTCCCTGGCCGAAATACGCTGAATCCGCCTTAAAGGTTGAAAAGATAACGATAGTCGTTCAGATAAATGGAAAGGTTCGGGCGAAAATTTCAGTCGCCGCTGATTGCGATGAAGAGGAG
>CAZUZR010000010.1:2450-10194 GCA_964625025.1 uncultured Planctomycetia bacterium
GAATGAACGCGTGAAGGAATGGCTCGGCGGCAAGCCCATCAAAAATTTCGTCGTTGTCCCAAATAGGCTGGTAAACATCGTTGTTTAATCTCACAACCCAAGAGAAGAAAGTCTTAATTACATTAAGCATATTCGCAATTTTAGGCCTTGCGGTTTTGGGTTATAGAAACTACATCGCCCGCCCGCAATTAAAGGTTGTGCCTACCCAATTAAAATCTACCGAAAGAGATTACGAAGCCCGCATAAAACAAAAGCGCACCGTTAATATAAATACCGCCGATGTAAATGCACTTGAGACCCTGCCAAACGTAGGTCCAAAATTGGCAAAGGAGATCGTCGAATACCGCAACGCACACGGTCGGTTCCTCTTTAAAGGGGATTTAATGAAGGTCAGGGGCATCGGGCCTAAGAGGTTCGACGAGATAAAGGAATACATTTGCTTAGAATAAGTTTGGCTGGAGGGGACACTTCTCCGATTGGCACCAGACCGTCCCTATTAGTTCTTGACTTTTGGGGCGATTTGTGTGTTATACTAATGTTTCATTCGTAGCTTAAGTAGAAGATAAGAAAGGAGCTATGCGATGTTAAAATCAAGAGCAGTGGCGGCCTTCGCGGCTATCTTTATTGCGCTCGTAACATTAGGTTGTAAGGCGGCAAAGCAGTCTGAAGTTAATACAGGTGCGGTTAAGGGCAGTAAAGTAGTTGCCGAAGTCGGCAAAGAGAAGATTACGCTTGAGGAAATAGATGGGATGATAAAAAATCTGCCCCAACAACTTCAAGAAATTGCCTCGAGCCAGAGGGAGTCATTTCTTGAAAATGTCATTAATCAAAAATTATTATATGCCGAAGCATTGAGCCGCAACTTAGGCAAAGATTCAAACGTAGAAAAACAGATAGAGGAAATGACCAAACAGATAATTATTGGAGAATTTTTAAGAAGGGAGATAGAGCAAAAGGTTTACATTTTTGATGAAGATGTCAAAAATTATTTCGAGGCCAATAAGCAGCAATTCATTGAACCGGAGAAATTCAGGGCACGTCATATATTAGTAGATACGCAAGAGGAGGCCGATGATATCCTTACCCGCCTTAATGCAGGAGAAGATTTCGCCACCTTGGCCAAAGGTAAATCCAAAGACCCCTCTAAAGAAAATGGCGGGGACCTGGGATTTTTATCAAAAGGACAGACGGTTTTGGAATTTGAGCAGGCAGCCTTAGCCCTTGAACCAGGGCAGAGTAGCGGCGTAGTTAAGACTCAATTCGGTTATCATATTATCAAGCTGGAGGAAAAACAACCAGCCAGAGAGCATTCCTTTGAAGAAATTAAAGATAAGCTCAAACAGGTGCTTTTAGCCAATAAACAAAGAGAAGGCTTTGAGGCCTTGCTCAAGGAACTGAGAGATAAAAATAAAGTGGTTATCTACAAAGAGGTTCTTCAACCGCCTACACAGCCGACACCCGCTGCGAAGTAGAATTTATTTTTTTTAAAGTTCTCTCCACAGAATGAATTCACCCCTGATTTGGATTGCGATTTTTCTCGCCTCAGGAATTTTAGCAGGCTTAACTATCCGAACCTCGCTTGTGCTTGCCATCTTGGCTGCGGCCCTTTCTGTTTTAATTTCACTTCTCACGATAAAACGCAAAATTATATCTTCGCTCTCGCTTTTCCTAACCGCCTTCTTTATCGGCTGTCTACTTTTTCAAATAGGACAGATTTATCCTGCCAACCATATAAAGAATTTTACACCTCACGAGCCAGAATCGGTTTACGCCGCCCCTTTAAGTGAAAGGATTGGGGTTTACATCGAAGGGCTTATCATAGATGAGCCACAATTAACTCGTACCTCTTATGGCGAGCCAAAGGTCAATTTTATTTTGGAGGCGAGCGGCTTTCAAAAAGGCGATAGAAAACAAAACCTGCCTTACGACAATGCAGACCTGCCTGACCGTAGTCAGGCAGTTACAGGCAAGGTAAAGGTCTTTATTTCCGGAGATGCCGAGCGATTAAATTACGGCGATAGAATTTTGGTAAATGGCCTCTTGTCCAGCCCCAGAGGACCTTCAAACCCCGGCGAATTCGATTATGCGCAATACTTAAAAAGAGACGGCATATTTTCTATATTAAGCGCAAAAGGCTATAACGTGGTCTTGCTTGAAAAGGGCGGTGGCAATGCGGTTCTTCGAATTGCATATTCTGTTAGAAATAGATTAAAAGAAATAATAGACTCGAATCTTCCGAAAGGCAGCGCGGATTTTGTGAGTGCAATTTTATTAGGTCAAAGACAAGAGGTAGATTTTGAATTAAACGATATTTTTATGAAGACAGGCACAATACATTTGTTGGCTATCAGCGGGCTTCACGTTGGGCTTTTGACTTTTCTTGTAATACTCATACTTAAAATAATTCGCATCCCCAGGAAGGCCAGCGTAGTAGCGACGATATCTTTTCTTATATTCTATGCTATCTTAACGAGCGGCAGGCCATCGGTGATTAGGGCGACTGTTATGGCGATAGCTATTTTATTTGGATGGTTAATTGGCAGGGAATCTCAGATGTGGAATTCGTTAGGGCTTGCAGCGATACTAATTTTGGGCTTTGAGCCGAACGCCCTATTCGATGTAGGATTTCAGCTTTCATTTATTTCCGTTGCTTCCATATTATATCTCACGCCAAAGTTAGAGGAGCTATTTTATTACGATAGAAAATTGGCAGTGCCTTTTATGAGTAGATGGAAGAGATATTTTGCCGAGGGGGCTTTTGTATCAGCCGCTGCATGGTTAGGAGTTTTGCCGTTTGTTCTATATTACTTTAATATAGTAACGCCTATTGCGATAATCGCGAATTTATTTGCCGTGCCACTTACCTTTTTGATAATAACATCGAGCATGCCATTTATTATATTTACTGCTTTCACTCCTTTTATCGGGAAGATATTCGCAGGAGCAACCTGGCTTCTTTGCGCTATGTTATTCGGCGCAACCGATATGATTTCGAAGTTCCCTTTGGCATATCTATATTTTCCAAAACCGCCAGCGCCTTTTATTGTTATATATTATATTTTTATCGTTGCATTAATTGAACATAAACGATTCAAGATTTCCATCGGAAAAATTGCGGCCCTTGGATTATTATTTATAAATATTATCATTTGGCAAAACGCCTTAAAGGTAAATGATGGAAGATTGAAAGTCACCTTTTTAGATGTCGGACATGGCGATTCGATATTTATAGAATTTCCAAATGGCGGGAATATGTTAATCGATGGGGGCAAGGGTGGAGATTGGGATGTTGGCAGAAATATCATTTTGCCATTTTTACGAAATAAAGGGATAGATACTCTTGATGCGGTAGTTTTGACCCATCCCGACGCCGACCATGTAGGTGGGCTCACTTCAGTTATAGAAGGATTAAACATAAGGAGAGCCCTTGAAAACGGTAGCGAGTCTAATACCGATGCATATCTTAATTTCAAAGATGTAATTAACAGGAGGAAGAAGACAAAGAGAGATGTCCTAAGGCGCGGCGATTCAATAGAGGTAAGAGATACAGACTTGCTCTGTTTAAATCCACCTATCGAGTGGATAAGTAATTCAAACGTAGAGGATAACGATAATTCTTTAGTAATAAAGGTTAGTTATGGAGATGTTGGTTTGCTATTTTGCGCAGATATTGAAGAGAAAGCGATAAATGATATCCTTAAATTTGGTCAGATATTGGATGCAGAGGTCCTTATGTTGCCCCACCATGGTGAAAGATTGACATTGGAAAGGCAGATTTTTATTGAAGAGGTGAGCCCAAAATACGCAGTTATATCGCAAGGAAGGGCAGTAAAGGAGGTTTTAAGATCTAAGGAGGCCGAAGAATTTCTGCTGTCTAAGGGGATAAAGGTTTTTAGGACAAACAGGGATGGCGCTATATTTGTTGAAACCGATGGAAAATCTATTCTTATAAATAATTTCAAAAGTTATTGAATTTTATATTGACAAATTAGATTTTGAGGAATAAAATTACTATTTAAACCCCGTTAGAAAGGACATCCTTTCTAACGGGGTAAAGAGGGTATCAAGATTATGTACGAAAGAACAGGGCGAGCCGAAGAGAGAAGACAATTTCCGAGGGTTAGTTCTGCTATGCCGATTCAATATAGGGGGATACATCAGGCAAGCGATGCGGTTGTCGGAACCGTTGCGAGGGATATATCGAGCGGCGGAGTTCGCCTTATAGCGAATGAGTTTATATCTGTATTTACAAGGCTTGTGGTGGAAGTTTCAATTCCATCAACCCGTAAGCCTATCAAGGCTATCTCAAAGGTTGTCTGGATACACAAAAGGCCGTATGGGGAGCAGTATGAAGTTGGGATGCAATTTGTTGATATGCCAGAAGAGGACAAGCGAAATATAGTCCATTTTGTGGAAAGGTCAGTCCCTAGGCAGTAAAAACCTTTCGAAAATTCCTTAATCAACATTCCTTGACAACCCTTCCAACGATATGATATAGTTTAAAAAATGAAAATGAGAAGATATCCGATTCTTATTTTAATTACGCTGTCATCTCTAATAATCCAACCTACGCTTGATGCCTATTGGATTTGGACTCCGCAGACCGGCAGATGGATAAATCCGAAATGGGCCGTTAAGGATAGCCCGCAGGAACAATTCGATTGGGCGATGAAATTTTACGAGGCGAAGGATTATAAAAGGTCTACGGGTGAGTTCACAAAGTTGGTTAGATATTATCCAAATTCTGAACTTGCTGCCGAGGCGCAATATTATATTGGCAGGTCCTACGAAGGATTGGAGGAATACGAACAGGCGTATCTGGCATACCAAAAAGCGATTGAGACTTATCCATTCACTAAAAGGATGGAAGAGATGATAGAGCGGGAGTACGAGATAGGAAATAAATTTTATGCCGGGGAGAGGATAAAATTATGGGGCATTCCAACCTTCCCATCTATATATAAGGCGATTGAGATATACCAAAAGGTCGTAGATAATGCGCCATATGGCAAATACGCCGAGCAGGCACTATACAAAATTGGCGAGTGTCACAAAAAGGCACAGGATTATCAGGCGGCGAGGTCGGCATTTCAAAAATTAGTCGATGAACATCCTGAGAGCAAATTGGTTGAGGATGCCAAATTCCAAGTTGGGCTATGTGCATCTCAAGCATCTTTGAAACCAACATACGACCAGTCCGTCACCAGCGAAGCGTTAAAGGAGATTGAAGATTTCGCGAAGCGCCACCCCGAGTCGCAGCTAACCAGCGAAGCGGATAAAATGCGACAGTCCCTGAGGGAGAAGAAGGCAGAGAGCGATTTCTCGATAGCGGAATTTTATTGGAAGCAAAGATATTATGAAGCCGCGTCGGTATATTATAAAGACATAGTCGAGAATTTCCCCGAGACCAGTTGGGCTAAGAAGGCACAAGGCAAATTAAAGGAGACGGAGAAGAGGTTGAGGTGAAGAGGCCATTATTTTTTATATTTGCGCTTGTCATGCTAATTTCATTTAGCGGGTGCGGCTATTCGATACGTTCTCTGGCTTATGGTCGAAATACCAAGATTTATATAAAGCCATTTGAAAATAAGGTCGATTTAAATATAAGGGGCGAGTATTCGGATCGATATACATATAAAATTTATCGCCATCGATTAGAAACCAAAATTACCGATGCCGTAATAAATAGATTTTTGCTTGACGGTTATTTGAAGGTCGTATCTAACGAAGCGGATGCGGATTTAGTTATGAAGGGCGAATTAAGCAATTATGAAAAACAACCGCTAAGATACGACGATGCCAGCAACATAGAGGAATATAGAGCAAATCTTATAGTGAATGTAGCTGTGCGCGATGCGAAGAAAGACGAGGTCCTTTGGGAAGAGAATGGATTTGTTGGATACTCCGAGTTTTTTACGACCGGCAGCGAGGCTAAATCAGAGGATGTCGCCGTCGATGAAGCAGTGGAGGATTTAGCCAGAAGAATAGTTGAGAGGACGGTTGAGAGTTGGTAGGGCCTTTAGATGCGCGAACTTACTTATCTTTATTTAGGGAAAGAGAATGTCCTCAAAGAAGAAGCCCTCGAAGATTTAAAAAGGCGCCTCCTTGCGGATGGCAATAGAGATTTCAATTACACCGTATTTTATGCCGACCAACTTGAGCCTGGTAGTTTTCAGGATGCGGTAAATACCCAGCCATTTTTAGGTCCAAAGCGATTCGTTGTTATTAGAGATATTGAACGGCTTCAAGGGCCAGCCAAAGATTCCATCCTCAGTTATCTTAAAAATCCCTCTAAGAACACGGTTTTGGTATTAATGACAGATTTAGAAAGTAGAAAAGCAGGCGATGCCTTTCTTTCGGCGGTTTTAAAATATACAAGGGTTCAGACCTTCGAGCCGTTGGAGGGGATGAGGTTAAATCAGTACCTGATAGACAAGGTCGCCTCGTATAAAAAGGTGATGACAGAGGAGGCAGTTAGGTTGCTCATCGAAAAATTGGGCAACGACCTTGGCTCCTTAAGTAGGGCCATTGAGGAATTGTCGATATATGTGGGAGCGAGGCCAAAGATAGAGGTGGCCGATGTGGAAGCGCTTGTCGGCAAATCGTTAGAGGAATCCGTTTTTACATTGACCAAGGCAATCTGCCGCAGGCAAGCGGCACGTTCTTTATCGATACTATCGAGCCTATTGAAGGAGCAAGTGAAACCAGAAAATATAATAGGCGCGATCGGTGCTGAGTTTAGGCGGATTTTAAAGATTAAATACTTAATGGCTTGGGGCAGAGACCAACGGCAGATTCAAGATGAACTTAGGTTAAATTGGCATACAATTGGCGAGGCGATGAGCACAGCCGCAGGGATAAAGTTAGACGATATTAAGATATGCCTTCAACATTTGCTGAGGGCAGATTACGATTGTAAAAATAAAGATTTTGACAAAAGGATAACTTTGGAGTCGCTCGTTGTGAGATTATGCGACTTTAGCGAGCTTGCTTAGGATACGGGATTTTTTTCGGGAGGCGGTATTTTTATGTATAATTCCCTTTGACCGCGCCTTATCGAGTTTAGCGATTAGTTTTGCGCCAAGCGCTTTGGCCTCGTCCAATCTCTTCGCGCCTAAGCTCAAGTTCAATTTTTTAGATAGCGATTTTAATTCGGATTTTACCTTTAAGTTTCTTAAGCGCCTTTTCTTGTCTTGGCGCATCCTTTTAAATGCGGATTTTGTTATCGGCAATTTTATTCTCCTTTTTAGATTTCATAAAAATATCATATTGCAATAAAAATGTCAACACATAAATCATTAGCGAGGTCGGCAGGAATCATAGGCTTAGGGATTTTATTAAGCCGAATTTTTGGGTTCCTCAGGGACATCATAATCGCTTCCGTCTTTGGGACAAAAGTAGCCGCTCAAGCATTTGTTGTGGCGTTTAGGATTCCAAATCTATTGCGCGATTTGGTTGGGGAAGGGGCTGCCAATGCCGCGTTCGTTCCGGTCTTGAGCGAATACGCAACTAAGAGGACTAAAAGAGAATTTTGGGAACTCGCAGGGTTTATCTTAAATGCGATGATTGTAGCCCTTGTAGCCATTTCTATTTTGGGCGTTGTTTTTGCGCCGTTCATCGTTAGCGTCATCGCCCCCGGCTTCGTTAAGGATTTAGATAAGTTTCAGTTGACGGTGCGGCTTACGCGATTTATGTTTCCCTATATCTTTTTAATTGGCTTGACCGCATATGCAACCGGCGTCTT
>CAZUZR010000010.1:10204-12991 GCA_964625025.1 uncultured Planctomycetia bacterium
TGTCCTAAAATGCAGGTGCCTGTAATGGGATTGGCAATCGGAGTTTTAGCAGGCGGTCTTTTACAGCTTGCCACACAGGTGCCGCCATTATTAAATAGGGGAATGGCTCTGCCGCGGTTTAATAGGTTTACCCCGTTAGAACACATTTTTCTAACGGCGTTTAGACATCCGGCTTCGACTCAAATCGGAAAATTACTTTTGCCGAGGGCATTAGGCGCCAGCGTCTATCAAATAAATATCTTTGTGGATACGATGTTGGCATCGCTGTCGAGGATTGTGGGCGAAGGGGCTGTGGCGGCGCTTTATTATTCCAATAGATTGTGGCAATTTCCGCTTGCGATATTTGGCACCGCCTGGGCTCAGGCGATGTTGCCGACGCTATCCGAACACGCAGCAGAGGAAGATATTAAAAGATTTAAAGAGACGCTTTCCTTTTCGCTGCGCTCGGTCTTTTTTATAACAGTGCCTGCGGCCATAGGACTTCTTATCCTTTCCACGCCGATTGTCCAAGCGCTTTTTGAGCGGGGCTCCTTCGATAGATATTCAACTCGCATCACATCGAACGCCTTATTCTATTATTCGCTCGGACTTTTTGCTTACGCAGGGGTAAAGATTTTGGTGTCGGCATTTTACTCTCTGAAGGATACATTAACGCCGGTCAAGGTTGCCTTGGTAGCTTTAGTTTTAAATATAATACTAAATCTCACACTGATGTGGCCGTTAAAAGTGGGCGGGCTGGCGCTCGCTACTTCGATTTCAAGCGCGGTGAATTTCTTTTTATTATTTTATTTATTGAGGAAGAAGATAGGGCCATTAGGAGGTTTTAGGATACTTAAATCATTCGGACGCATTTTATTGGCGGGGATTATTATGGGGATTATTTTAATTTGGGTCAATTCTATTTTGAAACTTGCGCCCATTCCACAGGTTGCCCTTGTGATTTTCGTTGGGCTTGTGTCATTCTTCATCGGATGCATGATATTTGATGTCGATGAATTCAAGGGATTTTTAAGATGGATTTTAAGGAGAAGTTAAATGAATCCCGCACCTTCTAAGAAGGTGCGGGATGAACCTAGCCCCTGCATGCAGCGGCTGGATGAACTTCCAGATTTACCCGGAGTTTATATATTTAAGGATGGGGATGGTAAGGTAATATATGTCGGAAAGGCATCTTCGTTGCGGAACAGGGCGAGAGCTTATTTTCAGCCTTCGAGGAGGCTGGGCCTTAGGCTTGAAGCGATGGTCTCTCATCTGCGGGATATCGAATGGTACGTCACGCCGTCAGAGGCGCAGGCGCTTTTATTTGAAGCGAATCTGATAAAAGAATATCATCCCAAATATAATGTAGCGTATCGAGACGATAAGTCGTATCCGTTAATTAAAATTACAATGGCTGAGGAAATCCCAAGGGTCTTCGTAACGAGAGGGAAAACCAACGACGGCTCTTTATACTTCGGGCCTTACAGCAATGCGAAATTGTTGCGCAAGGCAGTAAAATCTGTTCGCAGGATATTTCCGTTCTGCACCTGCCATCCGATGCCTAAAAGGGCGTGCGTCTATTATGACTTAGGGCTCTGTCCCGCCCCTTGTGAGGGAAAGGTCTCTAAGGGTGAATATAACGAGACCATCAAGAGAATAATCCTTTTTATCGAGGGTAAAAAAGATGAACTGTTGCGAAAATTGTCGGATAGAATGGCATCTCTAGCGCAGGGTAGAAGATTTGAAGAGGCCTCAAAAGTAAGAGACCAAATTCAGGCGTTAGAAAAAGTCATCGTTAAGAAACCGAAGGTCGATGTGGCTGAACAGTTGAGTGAGTTAAAGGGTGTTTTAGGTTTAAAGGTAGAGCCGAGGTATATTGAGGCATTTGATATTTCAAATATAAAAGGCGAGAGCGCCTGCGGTTCGATGGTAGCTTTTCTTGACGGCAAGCCATATAAATCCAATTATAAGATGTTTAGAATAAAAGAAGTCAAGGGCCAAGACGATTATTCTATGATGCGGGAGGTGGCAAGGCGTAGATATAAAAGGGCTTTAGAGGAGAAAGGGGCGTTGCCGTCCACCACAAAGAACGGCGGACGGCATCCCTTGGGTTATAGGATGATGCCGGATTTGATATTGATAGACGGAGGCAAAGGGCATCTTTCTTCTGTCGCTCAAGAAATTCGCGCACTTGGGATACGCGATATTCCAATAGTTGGCATCGCGAAAACTTTCGAACATATTTATACTTTGGATAGAGATGAACCGATTGTCTTGCCGCCTACATCTAAAGCATTACATCTTATTCAGAGGATTCGTGACGAATCACACAGGTACGCGATAAGATATCATCATATCCTACGGCAAAGGGCTACGAGGAAATCCGCGCTTGACGACGTTCCTGGAATTGGACCTAAAAGAAAGGCCCTTCTTTTGAAGCATTTTGGCTCGATAGAGAAAATAAGAAAGGCGGCTGTTGAGGAGATTGCGAGGATAAAGGGATTAAATGGGAAGGTCGCAAGAGAAATTAAAAAAATCCTCCTTGTATGAAGGGTGCACTGAGTTTGAGATAAAGGTTTACGAATGCATTTTAAAGATACCAAAGGACCAGACCCGTTCTTATAAGTGGGTTGCAGTGAGAATAGGACATCCTAAGGCGACTCGAGCGGTTGCGCAGGCTTTGAAGCGAAATCCCTGGCCCCTAATAATTCCCTGCCATAGGGTTATAAATTCCAACGGCTCCCTCGGCGGTTTTGCAACAGGAAAAATAAATAAAATAAAACTATTAAAAAAAGAAGGAATAATAAT
>CAZUZR010000010.1:13001-33220 GCA_964625025.1 uncultured Planctomycetia bacterium
AACGGCTCCCTCGGCGGCTATGCTTATGGCGTCGGGCTTAAGAGATTGCTTTTGGAGTTAGAGAGGGATCTCTAAACTTATCATAAATTACGAGTTTCGTCTTTCGCCGCACCGCTCGATTTTCCCCAGCGAGGAAAATCTCGCTCGGTGCATATGCTCGCTCGTCCCTCGCTGGTGCTCGGGACACCGTGCCCGCGTGCATCTGCAACGTGCGGCTCAAGACCGAAAATCTCCAATTTATAAATTTTGCGCAAAGCACGAATGCGACAATGATTTTCGTGCTTGAAATAGGCGAGTTAGGGCATTATAATTATTACAGGGTTGTACAAAATACTGTAAAAAGCGAATTCGTATATTATATGTTAGGCAGACGGAGGTCTTATGAGCGAGCAAGAGATGCCATCTGGCTATTATGGGAGACACTACTTCCTGGCGATCATTCTGTTTTTGCTGGCCGGAAGTTGTGTCACACTACTGAGCCATTCTGGTTCCCTGTTGGACAACATAAAGCAGGGCGATGCGGGAAACGTGGTTGTAGGCCTAATGCTTTTGTTCAATCATCTTTAAACAATATTCACAAAGGGGGCGAGTAATAAAGTAAGGACACAAGCCTAGACTTAAATTTCAAGCTGAGATTGCTTCGCTACGCTCCTCGCAATGACAATGGATTCCTGCTTTTGCAGGAATGACAGTGAAGGGTATCACAATTTGTGATGCCCTTATTTTTTTGAAAGAAAATTCCTTCTTTTGTCGTCTATTAAGATAAAAGGAAAGCAAAACTCGACGGGGAGAATTGATTCCACAGGAAGTGGTGCAGCCAATTTTTAAGGTCACAAATTGTGACCTTAAAAGTAGAAAAGTTAGAAAGTT
The DNA here is from genome assembly GCA_964625025.1 of uncultured Planctomycetia bacterium. Lineage (GTDB taxonomy): Bacteria > Omnitrophota > Gorgyraeia > Pluralincolimonadales > CAZUZR01 > CAZUZR01. Next base: position 13,872 of record CAZUZR010000010.1, read on the forward strand.
ATACTTGACATACACTCTAACTTATGGTATATTTCTTGTGGAGGTGAAAGATGATGACCATCACAAGATTAAAGACCAAGAACCAGTTGACCATACCTAATGAGATAGTCAGGAGGCTTAATTTGAAGGAAAACGAACTTTTCGCTGTTGACATCGAAAACAACTACATCAAGCTTACTCCGGTCGAGGTAGAGCCCCGCTATACGCCCGAGGAAATTAAGGCTATCGACCGCATCGTAGAGGCGGAAAAGGGCAAGGCGAAGGCCGTCAAGCCCAGCAAGGGTTTCTCTGATTACATCAAAGGTATTTCTAAATGAAGAAAGTCATTCCTTTGCCATCTTTCGAACGAGCAGCCAAGAAATTAGGCCCTCAGGCAAAGGAATTACTGGCAAAGAGCCTCGAAGCGTTCAATTCATTTCTTGTTTCCGGACAGTTGACGGCCGGGTTCCGCTTCAAAAAGATTAACCATGATAAATATGAATTTAGGGTTGATATACGCCTGCGTGTGATAGTAAAAGAAGAAGGCGACGCCTTTTATTTAGTGCTGGTTGGAAGTCACGATGAAGTCAGGAGGTATTTACGGGAGTATAGATAAAATCGGTATTCCGTGGTTGATTTTCCTGCCTTAAACTGATATAATTTATAATTAAAGTATTGATTTGGAGGAGAATATGCTCGAAGAGTTTAAAGGTATATTGAAAGAAGTCGAATCAGCTTTGGATAACCTGCGGAGGTATCTTTGACCTTGATGCCGCCGAGAAGAGGATAAAAGAGCTTGAGGGCCAGATGTCTGCCCCCGGCTTCTGGGAGGATTCTCAAAGGGCCAATAAGGTTATTCAGGAATTAAAGGAGTTAAAATCTAAATCAGGGCCGTATGAAGAATCCAAAAAGCAATACGAAGATTTAAAAGGGCTTTCCGAAATAGTTGAGCCCACCGACGAATCCTCTATCCTTCAAATCCAAAGAGAATTAGATTCCCTCTCTAAAAAGATAAGCGAGATAGAATTTAAAGCCCTTTTCTCGGGAGAGCACGATAGGTCAAGCGCCATACTCTCCATCAACGCTGGCGCTGGCGGAACCGAGTCCTGCGATTGGGTCTCGATGTTATTCAGGATGTATACGAGGTGGGCTCAAGTGCACGGGCATAAGGTTGATACGATTGACTATCTTGCAGGTGAGGAGGCAGGGGTTAAGAACGTTACGATTTTGGTAAAAGGCGATTACGCATTTGGATATTTAAAGTCGGAGTCAGGCGTTCATAGGCTGGTAAGGATATCTCCATTCGATGCGAATAAGAGGCGGCATACTTCATTTGCTTCTGTAGATGTAATACCCGAAGTAGAAGAGGATATTAAAATCAAAATAGACGAGAAGGATTTAAGGATAGATGTATATCGTGCATCTGGCCCCGGCGGTCAGGGCGTAAATACCACGGATTCGGCGGTTAGGATAACGCATATACCGACGGGAATTGTCGTCCAATGTCAGAATGAGCGCTCACAATATAAAAATAAACAGATGGCGTTAAAGGTGCTGAAGGCGCGATTATATGAGAGAAGAAGAAAAGAGGAAGGAGAAAGATTAAAATCGCTTTATGCGGAAAAACAGAAGATAGAATGGGGAAGTCAAATCCGCTCGTACGTTATGCATCCATACACTATAGTAAAGGACCATAGGACAGAATATGAGACGTCGAAGGTGGACGAGGTCTTAGATGGAAAACTCGATGAGCTCATCGAAGCATTCATAAAGAAGCAGATTAAGTAGTTAGTTGGCTCGTTAGTTTGTTTATAAACTAGCAGACCAACGAAACCAGCTAACCAAATAACCAGAAATGATAAATTATATCCTTTCAAAAATTATTGGCACACAGAACGAGAGGGAGCTCAAAAGGCTTGCGCCTAAAGTCGATTTAATAAATGGCCTCGAGCCAAAGGTATCTTCGCTTTCTGACTCGGAACTTCGCGCGAAGACAGATGAATTTAAGGCAAGGGTAAGCGCAAAATTAAAGGACTATAATTTATCTGAACTTCCGAAAGAGGAAAGACGAAAGATAGAACAGGATATCTTAGATGAAATTTTGCCGGAGGCGTTTGCCGTAGTACGGGAAGCCGCCAAGAGGACGATAGATATGCGCCATTTTGATGTCCAGCTCATCGGCGGCATTGTTCTACACGAAGGCAAAATCGCTGAGATGGCCACGGGCGAGGGCAAGACCTTGGTGGCAACTTTAGCGGCATATTTAAATGCTCTATCCGGCCGTGGTATTCATATCGTTACCGTTAACGATTATCTGGCGAAACGCGATAGATGCTGGATGGGACCCATTTATGAATTCTTAGGCTTAAGGGTCGGCGTAATTCAGCACGATATGAACGACAAAGAAAGACAGGAAGCTTACGCCTGCGATATAACCTATGGGACTAATAACGAATTTGGATTTGACTATCTGCGCGACAATATGAAATATCGTTTGGAGGATATGGTCCAGCGTCAATTACATTACGCAATAGTGGATGAGGTTGATTCGATTTTAGTCGATGAGGCAAGGACTCCGCTTATCATATCAGGCCCCGCCGAGGAATCGACGGATAAGTACTATAAAGCGGCCTCGATAGTTAAGGGATTAGTAAAAGGCGCGCGGGATGAGGAGACGAAAACCGAGACCGGAGATTATATCGTCGATGAAAAAGGCCATACGGTTTATTTAACAGAACAGGGCGAGGCGAAAGTCGTTTCCGCCTGGGACCTGAAGGATATGCACAACATCGAATCGATGGAGGAGAAGCACTGCACAGAAAAGGCGCTACTGTCCAAGGAGTTATATAGATTGGATGTGGATTATGTAATTAAAGATGGCGAGGTCATAATCGTCGATGAATTTACAGGAAGGATGATGCCTGGGAGGAGATGGTCTGATGGGTTGCATCAGGCGATTGAGGCAAAGGAAGGCGTTCGGATTGAGCGGGAGAACCAGACCTTAGCGACTGTTACCTTCCAAAATTATTTCAGGATGTTCGATAAATTAGCAGGGATGACCGGAACTGCAGCAACGGAGGCGAACGAGTTTCATCAGATTTATAAATTGGACGTGGTTGTAATTCCTACGAACAGGCCTCTGATACGCACGAATTATGCCGACATCATCTATAAAACTGAGAAGGAAAAATTTCAAGCGGTGGTTGATGAGATAGCCGAATTGTATTCTAAAGGACAACCTGTTTTGGTCGGCACGATTTCAATCGATAAATCCGAGCGGTTGAGTCAGATGTTAAAGGGGCGTGGAATTTCGCATCAAGTTTTAAATGCCAAATATCACGAGATGGAAGCGCATATCGTTGCTCAGGCGGGACGATTGAATGCGATTACAATTGCGACGAATATGGCGGGGCGGGGCACTGATATTTTATTAGGCGGCAACGCCGAATATATGGTCGGCGATATCCTGAGACAGAAAGGCACAGACTTAAAAGACGCGGACCCAAAAGAGAAGGGTGAATTGCTCGCAAAAATAAAATCTAAGGTTGAGGATGAGCATAGAAAGGTAGTTGGGTTGGGGGGCTTACACGTGCTTGGCACGGAACGGCACGAGGCGCGCAGAATAGATAATCAATTAAGAGGAAGGTCAGGTCGCCAAGGCGACCCAGGTTCATCGAGATTTTATCTTTCTTTGGAAGACGATTTATTGCGAATCTTCGGCGCGGATAGGATTAAACTAATAATGGATAAACTTGGGATGGAAGAAGGTCAGCCTATTGAGCATCCGTGGGTTACGAAGGCAATTGAGACCGCGCAGAAACGGGTCGAGGCGCACAACTTCGAGATAAGAAAACACCTGCTCGAGTATGATAACGTTATGAATAAGCAGAGGGAGGTAATCTATTCCGAAAGAAGGGCGATGCTCGAGGGAAAAAATTTAAAAGAGTATATCTTCGCGATGATAGAGGATGCTTTGGATTCGGCGATGGATATATACTTAAACGAAAAGGTGCGAAGCGACGAATGGGATATGAACGGGTTTTTCGAATGGCTGCATACGAAGTTTGCCGTTACACTTCCGATAGACCGTAACGAATTACTTAAAGGTTCCAGAGCAGAGATAAGGGGGAAAATGCTCGGGATTATAAATGAATTTTACGAGAAGAGGGAAAAGGTTTTTGGCGTCGATGCGATGAGGCATATCGAGAAGACAATCCTCCTCGATATAATAGATTCAAAATGGAAGGACCATCTATACGCGATGGACATCCTTAAGGAAGGAATAGGTTTAAGGGCATATGGACAGGTAGATCCTCTAATCGAATACAAGAACGAAGCTTATCTTATGTTTGAAGAGATGATGAATAGGATAAAAGAGGATGCCTTGGAATTTATATTCAGGGTGCAAGTTGTTCGGGAGGAGAAAGTTAAAAGGGTCTTTGAGGCAGTTCCTCGTGAATTCATACATCCTGAATTACAACCATTGGCAGCGAGGGGCCTTAAGGTCGAAGGGCCGATGCCGATCCCACGCGAACCGACCGTTTCGGATATAAAACAGGCCCCGCTTCGACGGGAAACACCTAAAATCGGACGTAATGACCCCTGTCCTTGTGGGAGCGGGAAAAAATATAAGAGATGTTGCGGCGCTTAATATTACTGCCCTTACTTTCAGCGTCTTTATTGGCGCTTGCCTTTCCAAATCTGCCTGACGGTGGTTGGAATTACAATTTCGCATTTTTAGCGTGGATTGCTTTAATCCCGCTATTAATCGCCGTAAGAGGCGAAAAACCATGGCAGGCGTTTTTGACGGGCTATATAACCGGCATTTTGTTCTTTGGCGCGACGATATATTGGGTTTCTTATGTTGCGATAATTGGTGCTGTAGCATTAGTATTTTACCTCGCTTTATATTTTGGCCTTTTTGCGGTCGGCGTTGATTTATTGTTAATTCGATTTCCAAATCCTGGGATTAGATATGCGGCTTTCGTAAGCTGTTTGTGGGTTGGATTAGAGTATCTTCGCAGCCACTTGTTTACCGGTTTTGGCTGGGCGCTTCTGGGATATACTCAATGGGAGAATTTACCGCTTATACAGATCGCCGATATAACAGGGGTATACGGCGTCTCATTTTTAATCATTTTTACAAATGCATTAATTTCATCGAAGATAAAGAAGAAGGTAAAGGGTTTGCGCCCCAATCCAAGATATTTGGCGCTTTTAATAATAGCATTAGTCGTTACAGCTATGTATGGATTTTATAGGCTTGACCAAAAGATTAAAGGCCAGACGATAAAAATCGCGGTTATACAAGCAAATATCCCCCAAAATCAAAAGCGGGATGAAGAATACGTGGAGGATATTTTAAAGAAACATATCGCGCTCACTAAAGAGGCGGCAAAGGACGTCCCCAATTTAATAATTTGGCCTGAGACATCCGTCCCTGGCTTCTTGGAAAAAGACGAGATGTTGTTTAATAAAATTTCAAATTTAGCGAAAGAGCTAAATACATATCTTTTGGTTGGAACCCCAACGGAAGTTGACCAAGAAACGGGGCCACACACCACCGGCGGATTTATTCGTTATTTTAATAGCGCTGTTTTGCTCTCAAACGAAGGCGCAGTTATAAAACGCTACGATAAATTACACTTGGTGCCCTTTGGCGAATACGTCCCGTTTGGAGATGGCATATTTTCTTTCGTAAGGACGCGATACGATGTCGGCGAAGATTATTCGCGCGGAAAAGATTATACGATATTTGAACTTCCAATCGCAAAAGATGCAAAGGTAAAATTTGGAGTTTTAATCTGTTTCGAAGATATATTTCCGCAATTAGTGAGGCAGTTCGTAAAAGGCAAAGCCGACTTTATGATTAATATTACAAATGATGCTTGGTTTATGAGGACAGGGGCACCATATCAGCATGCGCAGTCATCCGTTTTTAGAGCCATAGAAAATAGGATAAATATTATAAGGAGCGCTAACACTGGGTATTCATGTTTCATAGACCAACATGGCAGGGTTATAGAAAGCGTTAGGGATGCGAAGGGAGAGAGGATTTTTGTTCCAGGTTATGCTACGGCTAATATAGTGCCAATTAGGGGTGTAACTTTTTATACAAAGTACGGCGACCTATTCGCCTGGGCCTGTATTTGGGTTTTTTTGTTTGACTTAACCTTTTATTTTATTTATAATTATGTCAGGTTTTTTCGCAAAAGCATCCTATGAGGCGAAAAAGTGGAAGAGATAAACGAGATAATAAAACAGAGGATTAAGAAACTCGAGATATTAAGGACCAAGGGCATAAATCCCTATGGGGGTAAATTTAATAAGTCCTCTAATATCAAGGAGTTAATCCAAGATTTTGAAGAGGGAAAAGAAGTTAGCGTTGCGGGTCGTATAATGGCAATACGCTCTCACGGAAAATCGAGTTTCATAGATATAAAAGATTCGACAGGGAAGATCCAAAGTTACATAAAGAGAGAGGTAGTTGGAGATGATGGATATGCTGTATTTGAGAATTTAGACATCGGCGACATAGTTGGTTTAAAGGGCGTGACCTTTAAGACCAAGACCCAGGAGCCGACGGTAAACGTATCTAGTATTACAGTACTTTCCAAATCTATACGGCCCTTGCCGGAGAAGTGGCACGGCCTTAAGGATATCGAATTAAGATATAGGCAACGGTATCTCGATTTGCTCGTGAACAAAGAGGTCCAAGAGGTATTTGAATTGCGCAGCCGCCTGATTTCGCGAATAAGGACCTACCTCGACGGAAAAGGATTTTTGGAAGTTGAAACTCCGATGATGCAGCCACTTCCGGGAGGGGCAACGGCAAGGCCCTTCAAGACTTACCATAAGGCGCTTGGAGTTGACCTATATTTAAGGATTGCCCCTGAACTTTATCTTAAGCGACTTCTCGTCGGAGGATTTGAAAAGGTATACGAGATAAATCGGAATTTTAGAAACGAAGGGGTTTCGCCTCGACACAATCCTGAATTTACGATGCTGGAGGTTTATCAAGCTTATGCGAATTATCAGGATATGATGGAGTTGACCCAGGAGCTGATATTGGATGCAGCGAAACATCTTTTTGGAAAATATAAGGTCCCCCACAAGGATGGGGATATCGACTTGTCGAGACAATGGGAGAGGATTACCTTTCATGAAGCAGTTGCTAAATATGCCGGGATTGATTATAAGGCGCAGAAGGATATACGGAAGGTGGCAAAGGATTTGGGGCTTGAGGTCGCACAGGCGAAACTTGAGGAAGAGGTTGTGAACAAAATCTTCGAAAAGTTCGTCGAGCCGAAATTGATAACCCCAACATTTGTTATGGATTATCCCGCGAGGCTTTGTCCGTTATCTAAGAGAAAACCGGATGCGCCGAATTTAGCTGAGAGGTTCGAGTTATTTATCGGTGGACATGAATTGGCAAATGCGTATTCGGAGTTAAATGACCCTCTTGAGCAGAGGGCGAGGTTTGAGGAACAGGTAGAGGATGATGTTGAAGTCAAGGCGGTGGATGAGGATTTTGTGCACGCATTGGAATATGGGATGCCGCCTGCAGGCGGGCTTGGAATTGGCATAGATAGACTTGCGATGTTGTTTGCGAACTGCGATTCCATCAAGGATGTAATTTTATTTCCACAACTTAAGCCAGAAAAATAATTGAGTTACTTGAGTTCACCCAGTTACTTGAGTTTCCCAGTTGCTCAAGCTATAACTCAATGAACTCAATAAACTCGAGAACTCGAGGAACTTTAATATGCGTTATGAATTTCTCGTAAGTTTAAGATACTTGCTTGCGAGGAGGAAAGAAAAATTTATATCTATAATCAGCCTAATTTCAATTTTAGGTGTCGCGGTAGGTGTCTGTGCGCTCATCGTTGTAATAGGTGTGATGGCTGGATTTGACAATGACCTGCGCGATAAGATAGTTGGAACTAATTCCCATTTAGTTATAGAAAAAGAAGGTGGAATTGAGGACCCTCAAGCAGTGCTCGAAAGGATTAAGGCCATTCCACATGTCATAACGGCTTCGCCGTTTTTGAATGGGCAAGCTTTAATCGTGCTCGGAAACCAAGCGAACAACATAATATTAAGGGGAATAATTCCAAGCGAAGAGATTAAGGTGACCCGAATTGGCGAATATATAAAAAAAGGCGCTATTGAGGATTTAAAGGGCGAAGGGATTGCGATAGGGTCTGAATTAGCAAATAGATTTAATTTAAGTTTAGCAGATTTAGTTCCGATAATTTCGCCATTCGACGGAGAGGTTAGAAATTTCAAGGTCGTAGGGATTTTCAATTCTGGGATGTACGATTACGACTTAAATTTGGCATTTGTAGAATTGAAGGCCGCGCAAGAATTGTTCGGGATAGGAGCCAAAGCAGGTGGGATCGGAATTAAAATCGACGATGTATATCGCGCCCAGGATTTGAAGATGAGGATTCAGAGGGAACTGGGCTTCCCATATTGGGTAAGGAGCTGGATGGATTTGAACAGGAGTTTATTTTCAGCGCTTAAGCTGGAGAAATTGGCGATGTTTATAATTTTGACCTTGATAATCATTGTAGCCTGCTTCAATATCGTAAGTACTCTTATAATGGTCGTGATGGAGAAGACAAAGGATATAGGCATCTTAAAGTCCATCGGCGCTACCAATCGCTCGATTATGGCGATATTTACTTTGGAGGGTTTTCTCATAGGCGCCGCAGGGACGATTTTAGGCGTAGCCAGCGGCTTAGGCCTTTCTTATCTCTTGGAGAAGTATCAATTCATACAGCTGCCGAAAGATATTTATTACATTGATAGGTTCCCTGTGGATGTGCAATTGGGCGATACGGTTGCGATAGTGATTGCGGCACTTATGATAAGTTTGTTATCTTGTATTTATCCTGCGTGGCAGGCATCGCGATTAAATCCGGTTGATGCGCTAAGGTACGAATAAAGATGCTTGAGGCGAAGAATTTACACAAGATTTATAAAAATGGCTTAAAGCCGTTACATGTCTTGAAAGGAATTGACCTAAAGGTCCAAAAGGGCGAGGTCCTTGCGGTGTTTGGTCCATCCGGCGCTGGCAAATCGACGTTATTACATCTTTTGGGCGGGCTCGATTCTCCGACGAAGGGCGAAGTTTTCATAGATGGCGTTAACATATATTCTATGAGCGATTACGAACGAGCGCAATTGAGAAATAGAAAAATTGGATTTGTCTTTCAATTTTATCATCTCTTGCCGGAGTTCGATGCGTTAGAAAATGTGATGTTGCCATTATTGATAAATGCAGAGAACGGTAATTTTAGAAATAGCCGCAAGAAGGCGGTTGAGATTTTAAACGCCGTTGGGTTGGGCGAACGTATGCATCATCGTCCTAGCCAATTATCCGGCGGAGAGCAACAGCGGGTTGCTATAGCGCGCTCGCTTGTAAATGACCCTGAGATTCTGTTATGCGATGAGCCGACGGGAAATTTAGATTCCGAGACAGGCAGGGGCGTTTTAGATTTATTGTGGAATTTGAATCGGGTGCGAAAGATGACGTTGATAATAGTTACTCACGAGGCGGAGATAACCAAAGCCGCAGGAAGGGTTTTGCATGTAAGGGATGGGAGGATAGTATCTGCATAAAAGGAGAGGATTTATGGGGCTTAAAATTTATATCGATGGAAAATTAGTTCCGAAAGAAGATGCAAAGATTTCGGTTTTTGACCATGGGCTGCTTTATGGCGACGGCGTTTTTGAAGGCATCCGCACTTACGATGGGCTCATCTTTAAATTGAAGGAGCACATCGACAGGCTCTATCAATCCGCCCACTCGATTATGTTAGAGGTTCCGATTCCTAAGGAGGATTTAATGGAAGCGGTGAAGAAAACGCTGCGCGCTAACAATTTAAAGAATGCCTATATCAGGCTAATCGTGACCCGGGGGGTTGGCGATTTAGGTTTAGACCCAAGAAAATGCCGGAGGCCAACGGTCATCATCGTTACAGATAAGATTACGTTGTATTCTGAGAAATTTTACAAAGAGGGCATGGAGATAGTTACAGTTCCGACTCAAAGGAATATCCCTGAGGCGCTGAACCCCCAGATTAAATCCCTTAATTATTTAAATAATATTCTGGCGAAAATCGAGGCGATTAACGCTGGCGTCGAAGAAGCGGTTATGTTGAATTCCGAAGGTTATGTCGCAGAATGTACCGGAGTCAATATCTTTATCGTAAAACGGGGGGCACTACTTACGCCTCCGATTTATATTGGGGCGTTGCGCGGAATCACGCGGGGTGTGGTTTTTGATTTGGCTAAAACGATTAAAATTCCAGCGTGCGAGGAGGTTTTAACGCGGCACGACCTGTTTAATGCCGATGAGTGTTTTTTAACCGGCACCGCAGCAGAGGTGATTCCAGTTGTCAAAATCGATGGAAGGGTAATCGGAAATGGAAAGCCAGGTAAGATTACTCTGACGCTTATCCGCGAATTTCATAAATTAACAAAAGTCGATGGCGTGAGGTACTGATATGAGGTCTCCGAACATATAGATAATAAGAGACCTCTGATTACACAGATTATTTAAGATTACACAGAGTTCCTTGTTGGAGTTTTAATCTATGTAATCGGTTTTTAAAATCTGTGTAATCATAATTTCATTTAGTTGAAGGAGCAATATATGCTTTGCGAGATTTGTGGAAAGAATGAAGCGACGGTTGAGTTTACTGAGATAATTGATGATGAGGTGACTCAGCTTCATCTCTGCGAGAGTTGCGCACGCGAAAAGGGCGTGGAGATGGAGCAACATTTCAGCATTGCGGACCTCTTGGCAGGCCTTACCGATTTGGGCTTGGAATTTGAACCAAAGGAAGTCTCTATAAAATGCCCCAATTGTGGTATGACCCACGACGATTTTAGAAAGATAGGCAGGCTCGGCTGCGGCGAATGCTATAACGCGTTTAAGCGCAGCCTCCTTCCTTTACTGAAAAGAATCCACGGCTCTACTCGCCATCTGGGTAAGGCAGCCATTAAATTAGAGAAAGCGGTTGGAGTTACTAAGATGTCGGAATTACAAGAGCTTCGTCAGAAGCTCCAGCGTGCGATTGAGATGGAAGAATTTGAAGAGGCCGCCAAGATAAGGGATAGGATACGCGAATTGGAGAAGAAGGCCAAGGAAAAACAAAAAGAATGAGGCTCGATGATTTGTTAAAGGGGACGGGGGAGTGGTTAAAGGGCACTGGCCCTAACCGCGAGATTGTTATGTCGTCTCGAATCAGGCTGGCTCGAAATTTAGCGAAATATCCTTTTCCTCATTGGGCGAATAAAAAACAATCGGAAGGCGTGCTTTCCGATTTCGAGGTGGCGTATAAATCAATTGAGTATTTCAAAAGCGCCTTATATTTAATGATGAACGAATTGAGCGGCATAGATAAACAATTTTTAATCGAGCGGCATCTAATAAGCAGGGAACATATACCTCATCCCGAAAACAAGTCAGTTTTGATTAGCGACAGAGAGATAATAAGCATTATGGTTAATGAGGAGGACCATTTAAGAATTCAAATATTGCAGTCCGGTTTTAATCTTCAGGATATCTGGCAGCTGTCAAATAATATCGACGAAGAATTAGACAAATATTTAGATTATGCATATTCGGCTGAGTTGGGATATTTGACGTGTTGTCCGACGAATGTCGGCACTGGCTTGAGGGCATCTTGTATGGTTCATCTTCCATCGCTGGTTATGACGAAACAGATAAACAAAGTGCTACACGCCATAACGAAATTGGGTTTGACCGCGCGCGGATTATATGGAGAGGGAACAGAGGCGTATGGAAATTTTTTTCAGATTTCAAACCAAGTTACATTAGGGCATACTGAGGAAGAAATCATAGATAATTTGGAGCGTATAATGCGGCAGGTAATCGAACAGGAAAACGCCGCAAGAAGATCACTCCTTACAAACCAGCGCGAACTGTTGGAGGATAGGATTTGGCGTGCATATGGGACATTGAAAAGCGCGCATATTATAACGAGCAATGAGACGATTAACCTGCTCTCACATGTGAGGCTTGCAGTGGATTTGGGGATAATCAAAGATATCGACCGAAATATGTTAAATGAATTGTTCATCCAAATCCAGCCGGCGCATTTGCAGAAGTCGCAAGGCAGACAATTATCCGCAGCCGAACGAGATGTCAAACGTGCGGAGTTGATTCGCAGTAAGTTTATGAGGTAAAATATAAATTAAAGGAGGCCTAACTTAGATGAATATGTTTTCACGATTTACAGAGAGGGCAAGAAAGGTAATTATCCTTGCAAAAGAGGAAGCCAAAAGGTTTAATCACGATTACATTGGCACAGAGCATATTTTGCTGGGCCTGATAAAAGAGGGCGAAGGGGTTGCCGCTGCCGTCTTGCAGAATTTGGGATTGAGCCTCGAGACAATTCGACTCGAAGTGGAGAAATTAGTTCAACCGGGTCCGCCAACCGTTGTATCAGGCGACATACCATTTACGCCGAAGGCGAAGAAGGTTATCGAACTTGCGACTGATGAGGCGAGAAATTTAGGACACAATTATATCGGCACCGAGCATCTCCTCCTGGGATTGATTCGAGAGGGCGAAGGTGTTGCAAACCAGGTGCTAACAAATTTAGGATTGGATTTGAACAAGGTAAGGCAAGAGGTTATGTCCTTGCTCGGTTCAGCGACTCCTGGGTTCGGTCAACCTTCTGCTCCGCCAAAGACGAAGACCCCTGCGTTGGATGCATTTGGAAGGGATTTAACAGCCCTCGCCCGCGACGGGAAACTCGATCCCGTTATCGGAAGGAAGGATGAAATAGACCGCGTAATTCAAACACTTTCACGTCGAACCAAAAATAATCCTGTGCTGTTGGGCGAAGCAGGCGTTGGCAAGACCGCCATCGTCGAAGGATTAGCGCAAAAGATACTCAAAGGCGATGTGCCTGAGATGTTGCGCGACAAGAGGGTCATAATTATCGATTTAGCGTTAATGGTAGCTGGCACAAAATATAGGGGGCAATTCGAAGAGCGCATCAAGGCCGTTATGGATGAAATCAGGCGTTCAGAGAACATAATAATCTTCATAGACGAATTGCATACATTAGTTGGCGCTGGCGGTGCCGAGGGCGCAATTGATGCCTCGAATATTCTAAAGCCGGCATTGTCTCGCGGTGAAATACAATGTATCGGCGCCACGACGCTTGACGAATATAGAAAATATGTCGAGAAAGATGCGGCGCTTGAGCGCAGGTTTCAAACGATTATGGTGGACCCGCCAACGGTTGACGAGACCATTGAGATATTGAAGGGGCTGCGTGATAAATATGAGGCACACCACAAAATTAAATTTACCGATGAGGCATTGGAAGCGGCTGCAAAACTTTCAGACCAGTATAGATCTTGAATATATTTACCTGATAAGGCGATAGATTTGATTGATGAGGCAGGTTCTCGCGCCCGTTTGAACGTAATGACAATTCCGCCTGACATAAAAGAGGCGGAGAGGAAAATGGAAGGGGTTAAAAAAGAGAAGGAGGCGGCTGTCAAAGGGCAGGATTTTGAGAAGGCCGCTTCCCTGCGCGACCAAGAGAAAGAATTAAAGGCTCAACTTGAAAAGGTAAAAAAGGAATGGAGCAGGCAGAAAGCTGAGGCTTATCCGCAAGTTACTAAAGAGGATATTGCAGAGATCGTTTCTAAGTGGACTGGCGTTCCAGTCTTCAGATTGGAAGAAAAAGAGACCGAGAAACTGCTAAAGATGGAGGAAGAACTTCATAACCGAATCATTGGTCAGGATGAGGCGATAACTGCGATGGCTAATGCCGTCAGGCGTTCGCGCGTGGGATTAAAAGACCCAAAGAGGCCAATCGGCTCTTTTATATTCTTGGGTCCTACAGGGGTCGGCAAGACCTTGCTCGGAAAAGCGCTCGCTGAATTTATGTTCGGCGACGAAGATGCGATGATTCAACTCGATATGTCGGAGTATATGGAGAAGTTTAATGTATCCAGGCTAGTTGGCGCTCCGCCTGGTTATGTTGGATATGAAGAAGGCGGACAATTGACGGAGAAGGTGAGGCGTCGTCCATATTCAGTTGTGCTCTTAGATGAAATCGAAAAGGCGCATCCCGATGTATTCAACATATTGCTTCAAGTCTTGGAAGAAGGACGGCTTACAGATTCCTTCGGAAGAAGGGTCGATTTTAGAAATACGATTTTGATTATGACATCTAATATTGGCGCTGAGATATTAAGGAAACAGGGGTCGCTGGGCTTTAAATCACAGAAGGAAGAGATGACCTATCAGACGATGAAGGAGAAATTGCTCGACGAGGTAAAAAGGACATTTAAGCCCGAATTCTTAAACAGGATAGATGACATAATCGTGTTCCGGTCATTAACGAAAGAGGACCTTTACAAAATTGTTGAGATCGAGGCAGGGGAAGTTAAAAAGAGGCTTAGAGAACAACACGAGATCGCAATCGAACTTAGCCCAGAGGCAGTTGAATTTTTAATCGAGAAGGGATTCGACCTGGTTTATGGCGCAAGGCCTCTAAAAAGGACTATTCAGAGATTTTTAGAGGACTCACTTGCCGAGGAGATAATATCTGGCAAGCTTGAAAAAGGAAAATCGGTTAAGGTTGGTTTAAAATTTGACCACCTTACTTTCGAGACCACTGAGGTAGGAAAAATTTGAGGAGGCATAGAGCCAAATACGTTCTCATATTAATCGGGGTTGTGCTTATTATTTTGGCTTACCTCGATTTGAGGGTAAGCGTTTTGTTAAGCGAATTTAAGGAAAAGGCATACGCCCTAATAAAAGATAAGATTGGGTTAGAGGGGAAGCTCGGCGATATTGAGGGTGGAGTATTCAGGGAAATCATATTGAAAGATATCGTATTATATTGCAGCCCTTCCCTTGAGGGCGCCCCGCATCAAGCGAAGGAACTTCCTTTTTTTTCGTCTGCAGCGATAATCCTCGATTATAAATTATGGGACCTCGCATTGAAAAGGTTCGATAGGTTAAAGAAGGTTACTTTTATTTCCCCCAAGATATATCCCTTAGGTTCAGAAGCTAAATTTTCAGTCCCAAAAGTCGTAGAGCCTGCTTGGAAGGAACTTACAGTATCGATTCGCGATGGTTCGTTTTATAGCAGTTCAAACGCGCCTATAATTTCAGAGTTAAACGGTAGTTTCGTACTTAATGAAAGTGGAATTGAATCTCAAAAAGTAAGCGCTAAAGTGTTGGGTCAGAGATTTATTGGCAGGGGCAGATTTGGATTTCCAATTTCACATTCGCCGATTACGCTGGAAGGTTCCATAAGGGGCAGAGGTTATGTTTTAAGGGCGCATCTAAACGGCGTTTTAGATAAGATATTTGTGCGCGGCTCATTTGATGCCCTGGAGAAGTTAAATCTGAATTACGCGGGAAACGTATTCGCTGCTGACGGAGCGGTTGCGTTTAAGAATTTTAATTTCAAAGGAAACTATATCTTAAATGGGCTGTACCAACCCGTGAAGAGAGGTTTCGAGCTTAGCATATTCCCTAAGAATACCAAAAGTAGCGTCTTTGCATTAGGAGAGGTAAGCGCAATTGGAATAACAGGCGATTTTTCAACGTACCCTTATTTTACATTAAACATAAATGCGAATCATTTGAAGTTATTCGGATTGGATTTATTGTCGAATTATAACCTAAAGGGAAAATTTAATTACGACGAGGATAATAGATTAAATTCCATTGTTGGCGAGTTGGTTACATCAGGCTCTATAATAAATTATAGCCCGATACGTGAACTTAAGGGAAATTATGAAATCGCAGGCAGCGAGATAAAATTGAAGGCAATAAATTACGATGAAGTTGCCTTGGCCAATGGCACTATTTCCCTCGAGCCCCCCAACGAAGTCGATTTATATATTAAATTTAAGGGGGCGCAGTTAGGTGGATTGACTGACCTGACTTTATCAAAGGGCTTGATATCGGGCACGGTCTTCGGCGATATGCGCCTTTACGGAAATTTAACCACAGGGCTTAAGATGGATGGCCAGTTGGAATTTATGAACGGAAATATCAGCAATATAAAATACAATTCAGCAAAAGCGAACTTAAAAGGCAATGGCACAATTATAGAACTTGTTAATTCCAAGGTTTATACTGAAGGAGGAGTCCTCGACTTAGAGGGTAAGATAGATATTAAGGAGATTGGGACTGCGAAGGCCTTCAGATATATTCAGTTAAAGTCGGACCCGCAAACCGTAGTCTTATCTGGCGTGGATTTGATAAGGGGGATGGAAGGCAGGGATATCGCCTTCGGAAAAGATGTTGGTGAACAATTCAGGGTGAATTTCAGGGCATATGCATCTGGGGATTTGCCGCGGCAACAATCTAAGTCGGATGAGATGGAGTTGGAATATAAACTTGGGGGACCAAAAAGCATCAAATTGAAAATGAAGGAAAATGAAGATTTCTTTGGGGTGGAGCACAAGGTGAGGTTCTGATGAATCCCGTTAGAAATCTTGACCTTTCTAACGGGATAAGTGATTACAGGAGGCATTAGTGTATATATTCGTTAGCGGTAATACAAATAAATTTGGATTTCTAACGGGATGAATAATTGGCTCTCTAGATTAGGCGAACGTTTTATGGCTTTTATTCATTATACGGGCGGCGTCTTTGTTTTATTTACTCGTACCCTCTTTTGGATTTTCGTTCCACCTTTGAAACGAAGGCAAGTTTTAGACCAAATGGTAAAGGTCGGCATAGATAGCCTTCCGATAGTTTTCTTGACGAGCATGTTTACTGGAATGGTGCTTGCCTTACAAAGCGCATACCAGATGCAGAAGATATCGGCGCAATTATATATAGCGAGTTTAGTAGCATTATCTATGACCAGAGAATTAGGTCCAGTCCTAACGGCATTGGTTATTGCAGGGCGTACAGGTGCATCCATAACTGCAGAGTTGGGCAGTATGAAGGTGACCGAGCAGATAGATGCGCTTGAGACTTTAGCGACGAATCCTGTAAAATATCTCGTCGTCCCAAGATTTTTGTCGCTCTTCTTTATGCTGCCGCTTTTGACTATTTACGCTGATATAATAGGGATATTTGGAGGTTATGTCGTTGGGGTTTGGAAGTTAAATATCACGCACAACCTTTATATGGAGATGACCTGGAATCCATTGAAGCTAAAAGATGTTGTTACGGGGTTGATTAAATCGTTTGCCTTTGCGACGATAATTTGTACGATAGCATGTTATGAGGGGATGAGGGTTGAAGGTGGCGCCGAAGGCGTGGGGACCGCTACTACGAAGGCGGTGGTTACATCCTTTATCTTAATAATTACAGCCGACTGTTTATTTACCGCGCTATTTTATTTTGGTTTTGCATTTTAATAAAAATGATTACACAGATTTTTAACTGACGATTACATAGATTTAAGCTTTTATCTGTGTAATCTGATTTTTAATCTAAGTAATCATAAAAAAAGTTTTTAGAATTCTTTTAAGAGATGATAGAAATAGTAAATTTATGTAAGTCGTTTGAAGACCACGTAGTTTTAAATAATTTAAACCTCACCATCAAAGATGGCGAGACGATAGTTATCATTGGCCGCTCTGGTTGCGGCAAGAGCGTGCTTTTAAAACACATAATCGGAATAATGAAGCCAGATTCTGGTCAGGTCGTAATCGATGGTCAAGATATAACCAGGTTCAACGGGAAGGAGTTGAATGAGCTCAGGCTGAAATTTGGCATGCTTTTTCAGGGAGCGGCGCTATTCGATTCGCTTAACGTTCGCGATAACGTTGGCTTCAATTTGATAGAGCATACGAAACTCGATGGGCGGGCTATCGACAGCAGGGTTGCGCAGTGTCTGGAGATGGTCGGCTTAAGGGGAATTGAGCATTTAAGGATTTCGGAATTATCCGGCGGCATGAGAAAGCGTGTAGGATTAGCGCGCGCTATTTGTATGAGCCCGAAGATAATATTATACGATGAGCCGACGACAGGAGTTGACCCGATAATGGGCGACGCAATAAATGATTTGATTCGAGAATTGCAAAACAAGTTGAAGACTACGGCAGTTGCGGTTACGCATGATATGACCTCCGCATATAAAATAGCCGATAGGATAGCGATGTTATATAAAGGAAACATTATCGAGGCGGGAACGCCGGAGCAAATAAAAAATACAAAGAACCCCGTTGTTCATCAGTTTATAACTGGTGCTGCTGTTGGCCCGATAACTGAGGAGGCTTAAGATATGAAAAGGCTGGATTTGGAATTTAAGGTTGGGATTTTTGTCGCGATAGGTATAGCGATTTTGATCTCGATTGTATTCTCGATAGGGGAGATAAGATATTTTCAACAGAGGTATACTATAAAATTGCTTTTTGACTTTGCAAACGGAGTTGAGATTGCGGCCCCTGTCAGATTAGCGGGCGTTCAGGTCGGAGAAGTAAAAGATATCGACATCGTCTACGATGAGGCAAGACAAAAGACGGTGGTTTCGCTTACCGTTTCGTTGGATAAAAAAGCTAAGGTCGAAGAAGACGCAGAGGCATTTATAAATACATTAGGTTTAATAGGGGAGAAGTACGTTGAGATTTTGCCGGGGACGCCGGGCAGAAGGATACTAAAAACTGGCGGAACTTTACAGGGCAAGGAATCTATCCCGGTTGAAAGGTTGACCGAGAAGGGCTACGAGATGGCAACAGGGCTAAACGAGACGATAAAGCATTTAAATAAAGTCTTTGGCGACCCAGAGGCCCAGGAGGCATTTAAGGCGACGATATTGGAGCTAAGAAAGTTGGTTGGCTCCGCGAACGTTGTGATGGATAAGGTCAAATCAGGCGAGGGCACCATGGGCAAGTTATTTATGGACGACAAATTATATAAGGAATTGGAAGAACTCATTAAGGATTTAAAAGCGCACCCGTGGAAATTATTAAATAAACCTAAGGGAGCGAAATAGATATTAAATTCAAAAATGTTAAAACTCGAAAAAGAGAGGAGGTGAAATAAGTGACTTTAATATTTATTAGAGGTTTTTTTATCATATTATGCGCATTGCTTGGATTTCAAATAGGCGATTTTTTAAAAATCTTTGGTAAATTTGCCCCATTTACAGGCATTGGCCTCGGTATATTGGTCGCATTGGTTATAATCTTCATGGAAATTTCAATGAAGAGGGTTTCCATTAGGGGGCTGTCGTCGGCGGTCTTCGGGCTTGTATTCGGGATGCTTTTTGCAAGGCTTATAATGTGGTCTCTCGCATTTATTCCGATGAACGAAGAATTTCATTCGCTGTTGCAGGTTTCGTTAACCCTCGTCTTCTGTTATTTAGGGATGATAATGGCGATGAGGGGTA
>CAZUZR010000011.1:0-22837 GCA_964625025.1 uncultured Planctomycetia bacterium
GCCATAATTTTAAATTTTTAAGACAAAAAAAAGAAGGAGCCCCCTTTTTGGAAGTCCCTTCTTAAGAAACCTCGTCAAGACTATTCAACTTTTACTACGCGTTCCTCCCTTCGACTTCGCTTTAGGATTAAATGGTGAGCGAAGCAGTCGAACCATCCTTATCTCTTCTTCCACTTATCGACCAGCTCTGACATTATTTTGCCGGCGATATCTTTAGAGCCAAGCCCAAACGCGAGCGCCAAACCCAATCCCAACGATGCCAATAAAATCAAAATCGTTTGGTCTAATATTACTGTCCTGACTCCAAGTTGACTCAAGGTAATTAATACCGCGAAGACAATGATGACAGCCTGCGTTATCTGGCCTAAGTTCTTCGCGTACGCTATCCCAGCATTAGATGCCGTCGTCCTCACAGCAGAACCAATTAAGGTCGCGAAGAATAAACCCACGACTAGAAGGAATATCGCGAATATGACATTTGGGACATAAGTTACGACCTTATTCAATAACTCCGTTGTACCAGTTAACTTCAATACATCTAATGTTGCGATTACAACCATCAATATCAATAGCCAATAAATAATTACACCGATGAGCTCAGATAAGGTGTATCTAACTTCTCCTTTTGCCAGGATGCTTGCTATGCCGACCTTCTCAGAGATGACATCCAAGCGAGCAATCTTTAGGACTTGGGTTGCGATCCGTTGGAGAGATTTGGCGATAAACCAACCTATAAACAATACTATTATCGCGCTAACTAAGATCGGCAAAAAATCCCCAACTCTGGTAAGGATAGCACGCAGCGTATCCAATAATAGCCCCATCCTTTCCCTCCTTTCCTATCGTTTTTAGACCTAATTATTTATTTTTACTTGAGTTAAGTGTAACACAAATTATAGATTTGTCAAGTATTTTTTACAAAATTTCTAAAAAAATTCTACTTTGCGAATTTTATAAATAGCGGCATCAAATCTACACCCGCTAATTCGCCTAAACTTCCCTTCGCGCAAAAACTTTCCGAAAAATCAGCCGTTCCGTCGGCAATTATGCCTTCGCTCGCGATCAAAAGCGGAACCGGATCATCCGAATGCGCCTTTAACGAACAAGGGGTTGAATGGTCTGATGTGATTGCGATGATATTTTTACCTAAATTCACTCGCTTTAATAATTCCCAGAAGAAAAATTTATCAATCGCTTCGATGGATTCTTTCTTTTTTAATGCATTTCCATCGTGTGCTGGCTCATCCGGACCTTTGATATGAATATACAAGCCATCGTAATTATTTATTACATCAAATACTACTCTTGCGCGTAGCGTATAATCGTTCTTTAAATCGCCTGTCGGAAGCGGAAGTCCAACGACATCCATACCAGTCAATATGGCAATCCCCTTCTCAACCGGCATCTCAACGAAACAGCCAAATTTAATTTTGTATTCCTTATAGATAGGTGGAAATTTCGGCAACCTATCGCCCGCATCGCGCGAGAGTATGAGATTTCCCGGCAATTTTCCTTCCTTAATTCGCTTTTTATTGATTTCGGATTCGCTTAGGACTTCAATGGACTTCTTAGTAAATTCATTTATCAATTTCGCAGCTGCGATTGCCTCCTCATCATTTTCAAACCCACCGGTTGGCTTAGATTCCAAGACGAAATTATCGAATTTCGCCTTAGCCACGCCGAATACTCCGTGCTTATCATAAGCAGGGTCTGTGTTTGTAATCTCGGCCTTTAATTTTTTTCCGTCCTTCCTATATATAACTAATACCCCACGATGGCCAATTGTATTTTTAAATTTAAACGTGGCAGGATACGATGTAAGTTTTACCTTCTCATTTATATCTTTCGCAAGTGCGCTCGCCTCTTCGGTCGTAAGATTTCTTGCGACCCTTCTGTCTAAAATCTCATTGTCCTTCCCAATCGTTGCGAAATTAACACGAAACGCCAAATCGCCATCGTTTACCTTTAAGCCCTCTGCATAAGACTCCAATGGCCCCCTTCCTGTATAATATTTGTGCGCATCGTAGCCTAATATGGAAATTACAGCGACGTCCGATTCGGGCGCAATGCCTTTTCCAACTGTATAGACAACCCCTGTCTTCGCCTTTTCAAGCAGCGAATTCATATTTGGCTTCTGCGCCACCTCAAGCGGTGTCTTGCCGCCAAACTCCGCGCACGGCCTGTCCCCTAATCCGTCCAAAACTATGTAGATTATTTTTTTCATCTTTCACTCGCTAAGTTTTCCTTTATTCTCCTACTAAAATATCCTCCTGTCAAGGCATCTATTTGGGCGGACATAAAAAGTGCCAGCGTAAGCTGGCATATTGATAAATGTAGCAAGTAAAATTACGAAACTTAATAAGAAAAATTTGGATAATTTACAAACCAAGATGATATTTCCAAATAATAGCTCTCGCCCTGACCTACCTTCTCCTTCAACTTCTTAATATAATAGCGTAGCAAAAAAATTGTCTTGATAAATTTTTTAAACTTATTTTGTGGATTTCTTTAATTTAAAAAGAAATTTTAGATCCTCTAAATCTTGAGGGCGACCCGCAGCTCGCTTCATTTTGATAAGGTCATCCAAGGAAGCGAAGTTAACAAAGGTATTTCCAAATTTTGCTCTTCTCCTATGTTGCCAGACTTTTTCGAAAGTCATTCCTTTAACAAATGGGTGAATATCTGTCTCCACTTTATATTGACGAATTAACAATTTCTTAGTGAGCAAATCTTCTATTTTAATATCGCTCATATCGTAGCCGAATTTTTTTAGCGCCTGTAATGTCCTTTGTGCATTTTTCCTTTCAGGCCTTATAAAAATGTCAATATCCAAGGTGGCGCGAGCATAGCCATAAACTGGAAATGCTGTCGCACCAATTATTACAAAATCTACCTTATGTTCTTTTAATGATTTGAGAAGACCTTCCGTGTCCACTTCTTTTGAGGAGGTTAAGTAATTCTTTATTTTTTCTAAACATCATCTGAAATCTCTCTTTAATTGAAAGGCTTCTTAAATATTTTAGCTCAAAATCAATTTCTTTGTTTCTGTTGTGTTTTTTTAGTTTTAAAATCGGCGACATTATTACTCCCCACTCTACATGTTTTCTATATTTTCCTACTAAAATATTCTTCTGTCAAGCTATCTATGCGTAACTTGATTTGTTAACGCATCTTAAATAATGATACAAATATTCCTGCGCGTAGCCGGCATAACGGCCGAAGTGCTCACGAGCGAATTCTCCCGCCACCCTCGCTGAGACCACCTTTCCATTAAAATAAAATTCCTCAACGCCCCTTTTTATCCACACATCAACTGGAAATGCTTCGAACTTTTTGAATGAAAATAACAATACGCAATCAGCGACTTTCTCTCCTACCCCTCGCAATGAAATCAGTCTCTTTTTCGCCTCATCATAACTTAAATTATCTATTTCTTCAAGCCTAAATTTTCGAGATGCGATTTTTTTCGCGGTATCCTTTAAATATTCCGCCCTGAAACCTAACTTCAGTTTCTTTAACGCACTCAGAGCTGTATTTGCAATTATATCTGGTTTCGGAAAAGAAAAGCATTCAATTCCTCCAAGGGTAAGCCGTTTGCCAAAATTTTCGGATAATCTTTCGATTAAAATTTTAATCCGCGGGATATTGTTATTGATGGATAAGATGTACGACGCCAGACACTCCCAGGGTTCCTGCTTTAAAATTCGCAAGCCTTTAAATTTCACAATCGCTCTATGAATAACTTTATCTACATCTATCTCTTTTAAAATATGTGGCAAATCATCGTTTAATCCGAAATATTCGGCAATCGCATCTTTATTTAACGCTGAATTCGACTCGACAATAAGGCGCGAACCATCATACTTTACTTTTACCAGCGCCTCGCCAATTATGCCGTAATAAAATTGGCCTTGTCTTTTCCAGCGAAACGCCTGGCCGCACTCTAAAGTATCTCTAAGATTAAAATCTGAAACCGGTAGGACTAACCTCACGACCTTGCTCACTACTTACTTTATCCCGCCCTTTCTTACTACAGAGAGACGCTTCGATGTAGGAAAGGGCGGGATTACCTTCGGAAGGACTATCCCTCGCTGCTTCTGGTATTTTCCCTTTCTATCCTTATAAGAAACCAGCGGCTCTTCATCGCTTTCAAAAAATAGAAGCTGCGCTATCCCTTCGTTTGAGTAGATTTTAACTGGAAGGGGTGTGGTATTTGAAATCTCTATCGTAAGATAACCCTCCCAGGTGGGCTCTAAGGGGCTTACGTTGACGATAACGCCGCAACGGCAGTATGTGGATTTTCCGAGGCAGATTGCGATTGTATCTCTTGGCATCCTAAAATATTCTACAGAGCGGGCGAGCGCAAAAGAATTGGGCGGGATTATGCAGATATCTCCTTTATAATTTACAAACGACTTTTCGTCGAAACCTTTGGGGTCTATTACTGTCGTATTTATATTGGTAAAAATCTTAAACTCATCGGCAACCCTTATGTCGTAGCCGAAACTCGAAAGCCCGAAACTGATATGGCCTTTGGAGACCTGATGACCCACGAAGGGCTCAATCATCTTTTCCTCAAGGGCCTTTTTCTTAATCCAATGGTCTGGCTTTATCATTTTACCCGCACTTCGAATATCCGCAGGCCTTGCAGACCATACAGCCTTCCTCGTGTTGCAGCGCCCCGCCGCAGTCAGGGCAGACGCCGACGACATTTCCCGCCTTGACTTTACTTGCCTGACCGGCGTCAGGACTTTGAAGCAGGGTTTCCTCGGCTTTTGATTCCTGCTCCTGTTTTACCTTCTTATTTAATAAACGTCTTTCGATGACCTTCGCAATCGCATCAGCACAGGAGAAGATGCGTCCGCCCTTCTCCCACGACGGAGATGGGCAGCGGATGCCATTTAACTGCTCGATTATTGAGCGAACATCCAAGCCGCATCTTAATGCAAGCGAAACCAATCTTCCGATTGCCTCAAGCTGACTTGCGGCGCAACCGCCGGCTTTCCCCATTTGCGTAAATACTTCAAAAGGCTGGCCTTTTTCGTCTTCATTAATAGTTATATATAAATTCCCGCAGCCGGTTAAAATTTTCGTTGTCGTTCCTTTCGTTACCTCTGGCCGCGGTCGTGGCGATGTCCTCGCCCTTTCTTGTCTTTCGCCTACTATTTCCTCTTTCACCAATTCTCTCTTCTCTTCTGAATTATTGTTTACTTCCTCAACTGACCTCTCCTTAGGTCGAGCGACATATAGCACTTGTTCCTCGCGGCTCCTGTCGCGATAAATTGTAACGCCCTTGCATCCCATCTTATATGCCAAAAGATATACCTCGCGCACATCTTCAGGGGTCGCCTCATATGGGAAATTTACCGTCTTAGAAACGGCGTTATCCGTATACTTTTGAAAAGCCGCCTGCATCCTTACATGCCAAATAGACACTATATCATGCGCCGTAACAAAGATGCGCCTTACATCTAAAGGTATATCCTCGGCATCGTGAATCGAGCCGCTCTCAGCTATTCTTTCCATCAACTTCTCAGAATAAAACCCTCGCTCTTTAGCGACCTCTTCAAATATCGGGTTGATCTCAACAAGTTTTGTCTTATCCATTACCTCTCGATAATAAGAGATTGCAAAGAGCGGTTCTATTCCGCTTGAAGTGTTGGCGATTATAGATAAGGTTCCGGTCGGGGCGATCGTAGTTAAAGTCGCGTTTCTTAATTTGGTTGCGCCAGCGTAAATTGAATTTTCGAAATTCAGAAAGGTCCCGCGTTTTTCTGCAAGCGCCTGCGACTTTTTCTTCGCCTCATCCAAAATAAACGACATCACCTTCTCGGCGGTCTGAATCGCCTCTTCTGAATTATAAGGAATGCCAAGTCTTATCAGCATCTCAGCAAAGCCCATAACGCCCAGACCTATCTTTCTATTACCCTTGGTCATCTCTTCAATCTGGCGAAGTGGGAATTTATTCATATCGATTACGTTGTCGAGAAAATAGACCGCCAGATGAGTAACCTTGCGCAATCGCTCCCAATCTATCTCGAATTTTGAAGTCGCGCGCTTTACCATCTTGGAAAGATTTATCGAACCTAAGTTGCAGCTCTCAAAAGGCAAAAGTACTTGTTCTCCGCAAGGATTTGTCGATTCGTATTCTCCAAGCGCTGGAGTAGGATTATATTTATTCATTCGGTCTATAAAGATAATTCCCGGCTCGCCGTTCTTCCACGCCATCTTGACAATCGTATTAAATACCTCGCGCGCCTTAAGTTGGCCGACTGCCTTCTTTGTATGCGGCGCAATTAAATCATATTCTTCGTCGCACTCGACCTTCCTCATAAAATCCTCGGTCAATGCGACTGAGATATTGAAATTCGTAATCTCCTTATCAGACTCTTTGCAGGTTATAAATTCCAAAATATCCGGATGGTCTATTCGCAGAATTCCCATATTGGCACCGCGTCTTGTTCCGCCCTGTTTTACCGCCTGTGTCGCGGCATCGAATACCTTCATAAACGAGACCGGTCCGCTTGCGATTCCGCCGGTTGTCTTTACCATGCTATTCTTCGGTCGCAACTTCGAAAATGAAAAGCCTGTGCCTCCGCCTGAGCGATGAATAAGCGCGGTATTCTTTATCGCCTCAAAGATGGATTCCATCGCATCCTCGATAGGCAAAACGAAGCAGGCCGACAATTGTTGAAGCTCGCGACCGGCATTCATTAAGGTTGGCGAGTTCGGTAAAAATTCTAAATTAGATATGATTGCATAAAACTCATCCTCTATTGTTTTAATAGCCGCATTTGGGTCATAAGCTAAATCCGCGCTTGCGATATTCTTCGCGACTCGACGAAAAAGTTCCTCGGGCGCCTCTATTACGCGACCCTCTGCGTCTTTGCGAAGATACCGATTCTCCAAAACCTTCCTCGCATTGGGGGACAATGCACTTTGAAGTTTAGCATCCATTACACTTTTTCCTCCTTTCTAATATTAAGTATAGCGCCCCCCTTGTGCCTTGTCAAGAAAAAAATACTATATATTGGGCTTTCCTGTAGTGTTAATCCCTATAGGTAGGGGTATGAACAGACCTATTTTTTAAGGGTCTTTCCTAAGGTTTCCTCGACTGACTTTATCTTACGGGTGACAGCCCCAGAAACCCCTATCCTTTTATGGAAATCAAAGGTTTTGTCATCGCAACTTTCAAGGCAATGCCGACGTTGTGAACAACATCAACGACTTTCGTAACATCTTTATACGCGCCGGGCGCTTCTTCCGCAACACCGGGTAAACTGTGTCCTTTTATAATTATCCCTTGTTCTTGAAGTTGCTTAACCAATTCTGTTCCGCGCCATCTTCGTTTCGCTTGCTCTCTCGATGAAATCCTTCCCGCACCGTGAACCGCTGTCCCAAATACCTCCTCCATTCCTTTCTCTGTGCCGTGCAAAATATATGAACAGGTGCCCATCGTCCCTCCGACTAAAACCGGTTGACCTATATTTTTATATGCCTCTGGAACTTCAGGCCTCCCAGGGCCAAATGCGCGTGTGGCGCCTTTTCTATGGACGATTAAATCCTTCATCTGTCCATTAACTTTATGCTTTTCCAATTTCGCTGTATTATGTCCAATATCATAAAGCGTGCGAATTGTTTTTTCATCGGTACCGAGGCCCGAACTAAAGACCTTTCTCGTCAGATGCGCAAGCGCCTGTCTATTTGCAAATGCCGCATTAATGCCGCAATTTATCGCAGCAAAATATCTTTGCCCCTCTTCGCTTTTGAAAGGCGCGCAGACTAATTCCCTTTCTCTAATCGGAATATTATATTTTCTCGACGCCGCCTCTAAAATCTTTAAATAGTCAGTGCCAATCTGATGCCCAAGCGCGCGGCTTCCGCAATGTATCGAAACTAAAACCTGATTCGGAAATAAACCATAAACCTTTGCGGCTTCATCGTCGTAAATTTCTGCGACGTATTGCACTTCAAGATAATGATTGCCTGAACCTAAAGTTCCGACCTGTTTAAATCCCCTCTCCTTTGCCTCATAACTTACCGTCTTTGGGTCTGCGCCCTTAACGCATCCTTCCTCCTCCATAAATGTTAAATCCTCTTGCCAACCGTAGCCATATTCAACTGAGAATTTAGCTCCTTTAACCAAAACCTCGTCTATTTGACTAAGCGATAATTTTATCTTTCCCTCCGAACCCAAACCGGCGGGGATTGCCCTGAATAATTCGTTCGCTAATTTCTCTTCCTTTCCTTTTAAATCATCTCTCGTAAGCTGCGTCTTAAGAGTTCGTACTCCGCAATTCACATCAAAACCGGTTCCCGCTACCGAAATGACACCAGTTTCAATATCAAATGCTCCTATACCACCTATCGGAAAACCGTATCCGGGATGGATATCCGCCATCGCGATGGATGCCTTTTGTATGCCGGGAAGCGAAGCAACATTTATGACCTGAACGAGCGCATTCCATTCCTTGCCTTTTTCGACGTCGCTGATTAAATGGTCCATTAATTCCTTATCGGCATAAATCCTTCCGGGAACGAGCATCTCGCCCGACTTCGGAACTTCCCAGATATATTTACTTACCTGTTTGACATCGATTTTCATAACCGCGACCGCCTATAAATCTATCACGCATTGTAAATAAAAATTGCCGCCTTTATTTTCATATTTCAATCCGAAATAAGTGGCGGCTTTTGCTTCGACCTTTATGGAGTGTTTATTTCTATCTAATTTTTCTCCGAATGCCTTCGCCTTTAATCTATGGACGTTGTCATCTACCGGCGTTATCTCTGAAATTTTAAAATCGCAAAAAACCATCCCATTTAAATCCGCCTTCGCAATCAATTCGTTAAGCCATTCAACGAATAGCATCGGTATATCGCGTGCTTCGCATTCTATATCAACTGAATCTTTCCTTTCGACCTTCTTTATATCTACCATAATGTCGAAGAGTGCCTTGGCGCCTTCTATAAACGCTTCCTCAAGCGTCTTTCCCCATGCACGAATTCCAACGTCAGCCTGGTGTTCGATAAATTCGTATGGCATCTTCTTCATAGTATAGTCCAAAAAAATTTTTCCTTCAAGAAAAAAATAGGGACGGTTCTGAAACTAATCTAAAGAAGTGTCCCTTTTATCCTTATAGAGGGGATACTTCTCGCTTTGGATTGAGAACCGTCCCTAAAATTTTTTAGAGAAGTAGTTTTGCCTTCTGCATCATCTTGCGTTCGGAAGGATAGGTTATAATTTTGAGTGCTTCATCTATTGGTAGCCACTTTACTTCCTCGACTTCGAAGTCGTGGTGGGTGGTTTCGCCTGATTCGTATTTTATCAAATAAAAATATACGGTCTTAAAAACCTTGGCCTTGTCCTCTTTCGAATAGAACCAATAATTAATCTTGCCTAACTCTTTTTCGATTTCGCCTTTCAATCCTGTCTCCTCTTCTACTTCGCGAAGCGCTGTCTGTTGTGGGGCCTCTGGTTTTTCTATCTTTCCCTTTGGCAGACAAAATATCTTGCCTTCGCCGCGAACTATCAAAGCAACTTCCGCTTTCTTTCCTCGCTTGCGATAGATAATTCCACCTGATGAAAACTCAAGTTTTGTCTTTGCCATAACAAACTTACTTTACTACACCTTGACTTTCTTGTCAATTTCCGATATAGATTTAACTATGGGATACTTGCGCATAGACGGAAGTTATGGTGAAGGCGGCGGACAGATCCTTCGAACGGCATTGTCGTTATCCTGCATTACGGGCAAACCGATTGAAATATACAATATAAGGAAAGGGCGCCCACGCCCAGGCCTTCAGCCACAGCACCTAACTTGTGTGAAAGCCGCAATGAAAATCTGCGACGCTGAAGTTGAGGGAACAGAGTTAGGTTCTGAGTACATAAGATTTTCTCCTCGAAAAATAAAATCTGGGAAGTTCCACTTTGACGTTGCAGAAAAGAAAGGCAGCGCCGGAAGCGTCGGTTTAGTCTTCCAGACGATCTTCCCACCACTTGCATTTGGCGGTGTTAAATCTGAAGTTACTTTATTAGGAGGCACCCATGTGCCATTAAGCCCTTCATTTCATTATCTAAAATATCTGTTTTTGCCGATGGTTAAAAAATTAGGCGTAGAAGCTGATATTGAAATAGAAAGATGGGGATGGTACCCAATTGGAAACGGCAAGGTTATTGCTAAAATCCATCCAAAACACAAGGGTGTAAATTTAAATTTAGAATACCACGGCGAACTTAGAAGGTTAACCGGAATATCAGCTGTTTCAAATCTGCCGATTTCTATTGCGCAAAGGCAGAAGGAAAAAGGAATAAATATATTAGATAGATACGGTTTGAAAATCGATGTAGAATTAGTTGAGGCGCCTTCGCAAGGCAAGGGGACACTATTTTTTATACTGGCTGAATTTGAAAATTGCCTCACAGGATTTGATGCGTTAGGCGCAATCGGAAAACGCGCCGAGGATGTCGCAAAAGAGGCGTGCGAAAATTTTCTAAGATTTTATCAAACCGAAGCCTGCCTTGAACCACACTTAGCCGACCAACTTATACTCTATCTTGCCTTAGAAAATAAAAAGGCCTCCTTCACTACCTCTGAGGTGAGCCGACATCTTTTAACCAACATTTGGACGGCCAAGAACTTTTTACCCGTCGACATTCTAGTCGAAGGCAGTGAAGGAGGTCCGGGGAGAATTATAATAAATCCCGCACCGGTCCTCAGTGCGTGATAAAAGCGTGATTATTTCTTCTCTTCTTTCTTCTGCGCCAACGAATCTTTTATTTCGCTTGCGCCAGCGAAGAGCGCAATCAATCCACCGAGGATGAGAATCGCCGGCACAGTTGCTTGTAAAGCACGAATAAATAAGTCCCACCAGCGCACCAGCCCTAAAATTCCAAGGGCTATGGCAACTATCCCACCCAAAACTGAAAGATATTTGCCCATTCTTTAACCTCCTTTAAATCAAATGAAAGAACATCTTTAATTATAACATAAGCCAATACGTTGTCAAGAAATTTTGTAGCCAATTTTGCGCAACAAATCCTTGCGCCACTTTATATCGGATTGGCCTTCTATTCCTTTCGGTTTTGCGCCATCTATAACGGCTAAAATTCCACGTCCTTGCTCTGTCTCGGCGATGACAACTTCAACCGAATTTGCCGTCGCGCAATATATCGAACAGACCTCAGGGACATCTTTAATCGCTCGCAATACATTAATGGGATACGCATCTTTTATCAACACTACGAAGATATGTCCGGCGCCGATTAAAAAGGCGTTCTTCGCGGCAAGCCGCTTTAACTCGTCATCGCTGCCTTCGGATCTAACCAGACACGCGCCAGATGATTCACAAAATCCTATTCCAAATTTTATCCCAGGAACGGAATTGACCATCGCTTCGTAAATATCTTCGACGGTCTTTATAAAGTGCGTCTGCCCGATAATGATATTTACCTCTTGCGGTTTTTCAATCTTTACAATTTTAGTCTCCATCTAATAATCCTCCGTTCATGCCAATTTTGATAGCTCTTCGAAAACCAATTGGCTTACCAATCTTCCATCGGCTTGGCCTTTTATCTCTTCCATCATTGTCTTCATAACCTTGCCCATATCGGCTTTGCTTTTAGCGCCGACCTTTTCAATTGCGGACTTTATGAACGCCTTCAATTCATCCGCTGAGAGCTGTTTCGGCATATACGATTCCAAAATGGCAAGTTCCGCCCTTTCTTTGTCAACCAAATCTGCTCTTGCGCCTTTTGTAAATCCCTCTATTGAGTCGTGGTGTTGTTTTATCTGTCTTGAGATTACGCTTATCACATCTACGTCTTCCAATCTTTCAACCCGCTTTTCTATCGCCAGATTTTTTATTCCTGCCTTTAACATCCGCAAGGTAGAAACACGAATGGCATCTTTTGATTTGAGCGCACCTTCCAAGTCCACATCTATTCTTTCTTCCAAGGTCATCTTATTTACTCCTTCTTTAAATTACAGGCAAGGGCTGTTGCCGTAGGCTTTGCCAGTTTAGAAAGCCAAATTGAGAGTTCATACAGAAAGATCAACGGTATCGCCATAAGCAACTGCGTAAATGCGTCCGGCGTCGGTGTTAAAATCGCGGCGGCTATGAATATCAGAAGTATGGCGTATTTTCTATTCTTCCTTAAAGTAGCCGGCGTGACTATCCCTAACTTCGCTAACAGCACGATAGCAATCGGAAGTTCGAAGACCAACCCGAACATAAGCACTAACATTACAACGAATGAGATATATTTTGAGATCGATAGCATAGGAAGCACCTCGGGCCCGGCAAAGTTTATGAGGAATTTTAAAGACCATGGTATTACGAGGAAAAAGGCAAATGCTGCGCCGAACAAAAAAAGCGCGATTGAAAACGGAAAGAAAAAAAGAGTCGTCTTTCGTTCGTTTTCATTCAAGCCGGCTGAAACAAAACGCCAGACCTGAAACAGGATTATCGGAGAAGAAATAAACAGCCCCGCGAAAAAGGCAAGTTTTAAGTATGCCATGAATGCCTCAACGGGCGAGAGAAAGACCACGTGGCCGACGGGCTTTATTAAATAAGCGACGATTTCTTTTACCTTCCAAAATGCAATACAAGTTGCGATAAAAATCGCCCCTAAGGAAATTAAAATTCTGCGGCGGAGCTCATCCAAATGCTCCACCAACGTCATTCGCCTGTCAACCATATTTGAATGAATGAGCTATTCTTTTTTGGATTTGCCTTCCTTCATAGCCTTCTTAAATTCCTGGATTGCCTTGCCCATAGATTTGGCTATTTCCGGAAGCCGCGTGGCGCCGAAGATTAAAAGCACGATTAAGAGGATTACTAATAGCTCTGGCATGCCGAGGTTAAATAGCATATTACCCTCCTAGTTTAAATTTGTCCGCCTGAGGCGGACAAATTTAATCTCCGCCAAACTACGTGGCGGATTTATTCATCTACAGAGGAGATTATAGCATATGGCAGGTTAAAAGTCTATTTGGGCTTGAGGAATCGTACTCGAAGTCTGAACCGGTCTTCTTATTGGTTTGTTTGAACTGCTGATATAAACTAACATCCCAGCGGCGAAAGAATTTTGTGAAATCGCCAAAACTAAACTTGTACTAACCAAACCCAACATCAACTTCACGAACATCTTTTTACCTCCTTTTTATTTTCCTAATGTTTGATTTTTTATTCCCATCATTTTGAGACTTAGTCTCAATTATATTTGAAAAAAAATTAGCCTTGCCTGCGCACCCTCTTTCTACAATTTTTACATATGCCGAATATCTTTAAACTATGTGTCAACGGGATGAACTTCTCTTTCGTCACAACCTTCCTTTGCATCTCTTCTATCTTCGTATTCTCAAATTCGTAAATCCTGCCGCATTTTAAACAAACCAGATGGTCGTGATGATGATGGCCAATCAAATGTTCGTAATAGACCTTCCCTTTTTCGAAATCCTGCTTATCCAGCAATTTTGCTTTGGCAAGCAGAAATAATGTTCGATAAACCGTCGCCCTCGAGACCGTAGGATCCATCTTCTTCGATAAGGCGAGCATCTCAAGAGCGGTAAAATGTTTATGGGTTGAAAATGCGGCCTTGACCACAGCGAGCCTCTGGTTGGTAAGTTTCAAGCCCTCTTTTTTTAGATAGCCTTCAAATGCCTTGATCTCTTCGTGCATCCGGTCTCCTAATTGAGATTAAGTCTCAATATAGACCTAGTATATATGAACGGAATTTTTTTGTCAAGAGAAATTTTTAGGCGATTCCATCTTGCGGGCTTTTGCTAATTGTTGTATACTTAATAACAAATGAAATCTGACAAAAATTATAGCCTATATTTCGCCGTCTTCGCCTTTGGCCTTGCGTCGATGGTTGGACAGATACTCATCTTACGCGAACTCATCGTGGTCTTCCATGGAAACGAATTGTCAGTTGGGATAATGCTCGCCTCGTGGTTATTCTGGGTTGCGATTGGAAGCTGGGGAATCAATAACATTTCGCATTTTATAGAAAAAAGGTTCAAATTATATAACGCCCCATATCTTTTATTTCCCTCCCTTATAATTGCTATCTCGATAATGTTGCCGCTCTCGATATTTTTAGTGCGAAATATAAAGAATATACTAAATGTCTCCGCTGGGGAAATAATAGGGTTAATTCCAATATCGATATCTTCTTTTTTGGTTCTGGCGCCTATCTGTTTATTATTCGGATTCTTATTTGCATTAAGCTGTAGGCTCGCCTGCCGAGAATCGAAGGAGGAATCAATCGAGGTTGGCAGAATTTATATATTGGAGGCGATAGGGGCTTGTGTCGGCGGATTGGCCTTCAATTATATATTAATCCACATCTTCAAAACTCTCCAAATAGCCCTATTTTGTATAGCGCTGAATATCTTCGCAACGTTATTTTTAATCGACGTAAAAAAAAGGCCGCTAAGATGGTGGACTGCGCTTTCATTTATCTTATTCATTCTCATCTACCTACCCTACGGGGCAAATTCGCTTGACTTTCGGATGAGGCAAATCCAATGGAGAAATTTTAAGTTAATGGATATCGAGGATTCCATTTACGGCAATATAGCCATTACGAAATTGGATTCGCAACTAAACTTATTTGAAAACGGCCTTTTGGTCTCATCCACTCAAGACCCCTTAACCGCTGAGGAGGCGGTCCATTATGCGCTCTTAGAACACCCTAATCCAAAGAGGGTCCTCTTGATAGGCGGCTCTTTAAACGGAAGTTTAGATGAGGCCTTAAAACACCCCGTCGAGAAGATAGACTACGTAGAATTAGACCCGACAATAATCAGGATGGCCAAGGTGGACTATCCAAGTGAGTTGGTAAAAGCCCTGGATGACCCGAGGGTAGCTATCCATCACATCGATGGTAGGCTATTCGTAAAAAAAATGAGCGCCGTAAAAAATGTTGAATACGATGTCGTGATCTTAATATTGCCGAATCCTTTTAGCGCACAACTCAATAGATTCTACTCGCACGAATTCTATCGCGAGGTAAAAATGATACTAAAAGGTGACGGCATATTCTCCTTTGGAGTCACTTCCTCTGAGAATTACATAAGCCCAGAGCTAGCTCAATTTCTGGGATGCCTACATCGTACGTTAGAAAGTCAATTCGAGGACGTAATAGTCTTTCCCGGGGATTACAATTTCTACCTAGCCTCACCCACAAAAGGGATTTTGACTTATGAACCAAAGACTTTGCTGGAAAGGCTAAGGGTAAGAAATTTGGACCTTAAATATGTCCGCGAATATTATTTGCCATATAAATTGAATTCGCAACGAGTCGAATATCTTGTAAATTCAATTAAAAATGCATCCGGAACAAAAATAAATTACGACTTTAAGCCCATCGGCTATTTTTACAATATGGTCTTATGGTCAACTCACTTTCGCGCAGGTACGAAGGAGGCCTTTAAAAAATTAGAAGCATTAAATCCGAAAGCGATTGCGCTCGTTCTATATTTACTATTTGTCGTCTTGCTTTTGTTTCAAGCTAGTTCGCAGGTATTTAAAAATTTCCCTATTAAGCTTTCCATCGGGACAACAGGTTTTTCTGAAATGGTATTCCAAATCGTAGTAATTTTAAGCTTTCAGATAATATACGGTTATGTCTATTATAAAATTGGCTTAATATTTGCCTCGTTTATGTTGGGCTTAGTATTGGGGAGTATGCTTGCAATAAGAATTTTAGCGAAGCAGATAAATCCTGCCCCTGTACGCAGGGGCAGGATAAATTTACCCCGCACTTTCTTACTGCAAGGAATATTACGAAGTAAGAAAGAGCGGGATTTATCTAAAATCTATATGGCAACTCAATTGGCGATCTGTATCTACCCTATTCTATTGCCGCCTATATTTTTATTCCTTCAGCTTCCGTCTCGTACAAATTTCACGCGTTCCTTCTTTGCGGAAACTACCTTTTCATTTCTGCCGATAATTGCAGGATTTATCGGGGGGCTTCAATTTCCACTGGCGAATAAAATATGCCTTGGACGTGGTGGATATATCGGAAAAGTTGCAGGCCATCTTTACGGAGTAGATTTACTGGGTGCATGTTTAGGCGCGCTGTTGACGAGCGCGGTCTTAATCCCTATAATCGGAATAAATAACACCTGTTATTTGACCTCCCTTATGAATGCCCTCGTGCTCTTGCTCCTTGTGGTATCTTATCTTAGATGGGGACGGAAAAGATGAGTCGCTTAAAATCTAACGACCGCATTGCAATTGTCGGTGCAGGTCCCTCTGGGACATTGTGCGCAAAATTCTTACTGGAATATTCCAAAAGAAAGGGACTTAATTTAGATGTCGTCATATTCGATGGGAAAAAATTCTCCGCTCATGGCCCGCGCGGATGTAATATGTGCGCTGAAGTTTAGCTTCTCCTCTCGAGGACATAGTCAGTAACCTCATAGAACGTCTTCCTTAAAGCGCTATTTAAACCATCCAATCTCTTTTTTGCCAATTTTATAAAATGCGAGGTGACATTTTTCGAACGTGTTATCGTCCCCGCATTTAACGCCTCTTCCTTTAATATCCGATGGGCGGCATTCCCGCCGAGGGCAATCAACTCTATGAGCCTCCTCCTATATTTCTTATTCGCATTTTTTAACAAGGTGATAATAGGCAAGGTCAATTTTCCCTTATCCATATCCTGCCCTATGGTTTTACCTAAATCGCCCTCATCGCCAACCAAATCCAAGCAATCATCTACTATCTGAAATGCCAAACCTAAATTCAAGCCGTAAGCTTTAAGTCGGCTTATCCTCTTATCGGTTGAACGTCCTAGCATACCTCCAACCGCGTAGCAATCCGATATTAGATAGGCGCTCTTTCTTTTAATGATACTTAAATATTCCTCTTCGGTAATCTCGAAATTATAAGCGTTGGGCAACTGTGCTATCTCGCCCTCGCACATCATCCTCGTAGTCCTGGAAAAGGCAGATAATATCTTGGGCTCATCTAATCTCGATATGATATTGAACGCCTTGGACAAAAGATAATCTCCGGCGATAACCGAGATTGCATTTCCCCATTTGGAATTTACAGTTTTTTGATTGCGCCTCAACGTTGCCTCGTCGATTATAAAGAAGGACTAACATCGGCCTGAAGTATTTGCCATGGGCATTCGAGATATATTTACCTATTCCCCTGATCGGCTCGGACTGCGCCTTAAGCTCAGCGGCGTATCTGCCTTTCAAGATGACGAGTTCACTTCGTATCGGAGAAATTATCTCTTTTAATTCCATTTTGAGTTGCCGATAAATTTTATCTTCTCTTTTAATCCTGAAGAAACCACGGATTTAATCACGCCTTGCTCATCGTTGATTATAGCCGCCTCAACGTCGGGCGTGCTCTCGACCAAATTCATTCCTGCCTCTGGACCTAAAACAAATACAGCAGTTGCGAGGCCGTCTGCAGTGGCAGCATCTTTTGCTACAACTGTCACGCTTGCAGGAATATCGTCCTTTGAATAACCTGTCCGCGGGTCAATTATATGTGAAAATCTCTTACCTTCAATTATAACATAATTCTCGTAATCACCAGAGGTGGCGATCGCGCCTCCTTCGACTTCTAAAATCGCAATGAGCTTATGCCTCTGCCTCGGATGCTGTATCGCTATTTTCCATACATTTTTATTTCGCACCAAATCTGCGGTGCGGGATTTATTCGGCTTTATCCCAAAACAGAAAATATCTCCTCCTGCCTCAACTAATGCAGACTTTATTCCATAAGATTTTAACTTACCAACCGCCCTATCGATTGCGTAGCCCTTCGCAATGCCGCCCAAGTCGATTTTAACACCATCTTCGCTTATGGTAACGCGATTATCTGGCGTAAACACAATCTTCTTATACCCGATGTGCCTGAGCGCTTTCGCAATCTCATCATCTGTCGGTTTTCTATCTATTCCGCTTTTGCTATAAAATCCCCAGAGCTCCATAAGCGGTAGGACTGTTATATCGAATGCGCCGCTTGATATGCGACTTATCTCCTGCGAACGGCGAAGCACATCTATAGTTTCATCGCTTATTTTTATGTACTCGCCGGCCTTAAGCCTATTTATTCGGCTTACCTCGGAATCTCCTTTATAGTTGCTCATCAGCATATCGATGCGCTTTACTTCTTGAAATGCTTCATCAACCGCCCTCTTTATCGCCGACCTGCTTAGCTCTAAATCGTAAACAGATATAGTAACTTTCGTGCCCATAACCGATTCAGCACGAGAATAAAAGGAAGGCCACGAGCATCCAAACATCAAAGTAATGCCGTAGAGCGAAGTAATTAAAAATCCGCATTTAAAAATATTCCATGCTCGTCTTTTTGAATTCTTTGGTCGAATATAATAATCTATATTCGCGAATTCCTGTCCTCTTGGAAATTTCATCGGCTACTCTTTCGCATTCATCTTGCGATTTACCATGTATCATCGCATATAAATTATATGGCCACTCTGGATGAGATGCCCTTTCATAACAATGCGTAACCTCTCTATATGAGGCCATTAATTTACCAATTTCATCGACCCTATCTTCCTCCACTACCCAAACCGACATCGCGTTTGCAATAAATCCTGCACGATCGTGATGCAAAGTTGCTCCAAAACGCCTGATCAATTCGCGCCTTTTATATTCTTTTATCTTATTAAATACCTCTTCTTCGCTTAAACGAACTTTTTTCGATAACTCTTCGAAAGGATTGAGGGTAAGGGGAAGGCCACGAGATAAGATATTTATAAGCGCTTTATCTACATCGGTTAATTCCATCGTTAGTCTCCTAATTCGAATTCGACTTTAATCTTAAATTGTTTGGTAATCGGCGAGTTCAAAATGGTTTCAACTCCACTCTTCGATTTTATTCCCGCAAGGACATCATTTAGCGAATCATCTGTTGGGGCAATTAAAGTGAACCATAAGTTAAAGGCGCCAGTCCTAAGATAGTTATGCGTCACGCCGTTAAAATCGTTAATTAAGGAAACGCATTCGCTTAATTTTTCCTCAGGGACATTCATCGCTATAAGGGTGCTTTTATAATTCAGATTACGCGAGTTGAAATTGGCACCTATTCGGCGAATTATTCCCGCTGCTGTCATTTTCTTCACCCGCATAAAAACTTCCTCCTCGCTTAGATTTAACTCCTCCGCTATTTTTTTGTAGGGCCTAGCTACGATGGGAAAATCTTTTTGAATTCTATTAAGTATTAATTTATCGATATCATCCAGAGACGCCGCATCCTTTTTTGGAAGATAAACCCCGTTAGAGGCATCGCAGTTTTGTCCTGTCTGTCTATAGCCTCTAACGGGGTAAATGCAATACGGCTCTTCATCCAAATAATCGCCAGTTGCTGCATAAGCGCGGGCACGGCAACCTCCGCAAACCCTCTTAAACTCGCAGATGCCACATCTGCCTTGAAGTTTCGAGTCGTCCCTTAACATCTTGAAGAGATTGCTCTTAAACCAAATCGTCTTAAAATCCTCTTTTCTCAAATCTCCTGCTACAACTGGCAAATAGCCACATCCAAAGACTTCGCCTTTATGCGAAACGAAACAGACGCCTTGGCCCGCAAGACAGCCTTTAGTCATGGCGCTAAATCCATCGGTTTCAAGTAATAATTTCCTTTTATCTCTTGCCGCACGCTGTCGTAGGACTCGATAATAATGTGGCGCACAGGTCGCTTTTATACGAATCGGAAAATCTACGTGCAAATAATACAGACGATTAAATGCTTCTTCGTATCCCTGTGGCGATATCTCATCTGCCTCTATCGATTTTCCCCTGCCGGTCGGAACTAAGAAGAATATGTGATAAGCGACCGCGCCTTGTTTCAAGGCGAAGTCGCCCATCGCCTCTAGTTCATTTAAATTCACCTTAGTGATGGTCGTGTTTATCTGAAGGGGGATTTTCGCCTTCCTTACGATTTCAATCCCTTTTAACGTCCTCTCAAATGCACCAGCCTCTCCGCAGAAGTTATCGTGCGACTTAGCGGTTGCTCCATAAATGGAAACTGCAACCATCTTTATCCCGCTATCCTTTAACCTCTTGGCAACCTCTTCGGTAATAAGCGTAGCGTTCGTTGCCAATGTCGCTTTTAAGCCACAATCGGTTGCGTATTTAGCAAGTTCATAAATATCGTCCTTCAATAATGGCTCGCCGCCTGAAAATACTAAAATCGGTTTGGAAAATGACGCGGCTGAATCTATGAATTTTTTTGCTTCTTTGGTCGTCAAATCTAAAGGGGAACGCTCCTTTTGCGCAGAGGCTCTGCAATGCGGACATTTAAGGTTACAAGCGCGCGTCGTCTCCCAAAATATTAGGCGCGGTATAAACTCCGCCCCGCTAGAAATTTTGTGCTGTTCATTAAGAGCGGCATCTCTAACGGGGTCCATTTAGGAAATCTCCTCCTCGCTTAAATAACAGGCGGGATCTTCCGCCCAGATATCGCCGAATGTTTTATAGGCGCGAACCCTGAAATTCCCATTGCAGATATCGAAGTATTTACACCTTAAACATTTTCCCTTTATATAATCTTTTCTGTTTCCCTTCAAGGCGGCCATAATTGGATCGCTAGTATCGGTCCAAATATGGGGGAATTTCTCTGCCCTTACATTCCCAAAAGAATGAAATGTCCAGAACTGGTCGGCATGGACCTCGCCTAAATTATCAACACAAGCAATTCCTATTCCAGAGGAATTTCCACCGCTCAATCTAAGCAGCCTTAAGGATTCCTCCGCTCTACCATTGTTAGAATTACTTATCTTTTTATATAGATAAACGCTGTCGGTATGGTTATCCACGGTGAGGATCTCGATAGCCTTCTTCTCCTTATGAAGTCGCACGGCACCTTCGCAGATGTAATCGATTATTTCCTTCATCTCCTTATGCGAGAGGTCATCGTTCTTCATATCGCTTCCTCTTCCAGCATATACAAGGTGATAAAAACAGGCCCTGTCTATTGCTTCTTCATTTAATAAAGCGAATATCCCGTTTAAGTCACGATAATTGTGTCTGGTTATAGTAAATCTTAAGCCAACCTTAATGCCCGCTTCTTTACAATTTCTCATTCCTCTTAATGCTAACTCAAAAGCGCCTTTTCTGCCTCTAAATTTATCGTTATTAGAATCCATTCCATCGAGGCTGATTCCGATGTATGAAAAACCCGAATCCTTAATTTTAGCAGCGTTCACTTTATCTATTAACGTGCCGTTCGTAGAAAGGACAACCCTAATTCCAAGTCCTGCTGCATATTTTGCAAGCTTGAATAAATCATCTCTTATCAACGGCTCGCCGCCAGAAAATAGAAGCACCTGAATCTTAAATTCCGCCAAGTCATTTATGAGGCGTTTTGCTTCGTCTGTCGTAAGTTCCCCTGCATACTCTTTATCACGCGAATCCAAGTAGCAGTGAATACAATTTAGATTGCAGCGACGCGTGCAATTGAAAACCACGATTGGCCGCCTGTGAACAGCATCTTTTTCTTTCGGATATCTAAGCCAATCGCCCTCGGTAGCTGTATTGCATAATAATTTCGTTATACTGATCATCTGGTATAACCCTCAGAGATAACCACAAATTATACCTGATTACACAGATTACTAAACCGATTACACAGATTAAAACATGAATTGTTTAACCTGTTCATTTTTAATTTTCACTAATTTCCATCTATGTAATCTTAAATAATCTGCGTAATCAAGGGCGGCACTTTTGTGACGCCTTATAATAATCTGTGATCGCTTTAGTCAGGCCGTCCAAAGTATATCGCTTTGCCTCAACATCTACTTTGATATTTAATTCTCTGCAGGTTGATGTGGTAACCGGTCCTATCGCCGCTATAACTTTGCCTTTAATGATGCGCCTTAACTTATCCCTTGAAAAGAGCGATGCAAAATTCCTGACCGCCGACGAACTCGTAAACGTTATGCAATCTACTTCATCGAAATCGATATCGGATAATTTTGCCTTTGGCCTTATGGTCTCATAGACAGGTATACAATCAACATGTGCACCCAACGACTTAAGTCCGCGAGGGATAACCTGCCTCGCCTCCTTTGCCCTAAGCATTATTACCCTCTTTCCTTTTATGCCTTCCTTTTTAAAAAATTCTACTATCG
The DNA here is from genome assembly GCA_964625025.1 of uncultured Planctomycetia bacterium. Classification (GTDB taxonomy): domain Bacteria; phylum Omnitrophota; class Gorgyraeia; order Pluralincolimonadales; family CAZUZR01; genus CAZUZR01. The sequence goes on from CAZUZR010000011.1 coordinate 22,139, forward strand.
CCTCAGCCCTAAATTCAGAAGGAAAATATTCTACCTTCAATCCTAATTCCTCAAGCCTTTCTTTCGTCTTGGGTCCTATCGCGCAAATTTTTGGTCCTTTTAGCTGCCGTATATCCTTACCTAATCTATTTAACCTGCGTAATGTATGCCCTATGCCATTGGCGCTTGTAAAGATAATCCAATCATAATTTGAAAATTCATTTATCTTGTGGTCAAATTCTGAATAGTGGCGGAGTGGCCTTATTTGAATGGTCGGCAATTCCACAGGATACGCACCTTCGTTCTCCAAAAGCCAAGCGAGTCTTCCATCTGTCTCTTCCATTCGCGTTACAAGAATTCTCTTTCCAAACAATGGCTTTCGCTCAAACCAATTTAAAGCCTTTCGAAGCCTCACGACATCTCCAACGACTATTATTGAAGGGGGCTCTACCTTTTTCCTATGCGCCTCTTTTACGACATCTTTTAAATTGGAAATTAAAGTCACCTGTTCCGGCAACGTTCCCCAAGTAATAATCGCAACCGGGGTATTTTTATCTTTGCCATTTTTTAATAAGGAATCGGCTATCTTCTTTAAATTCTTGACGCCCATCAAAAATACCAGCGTTCCGTCGGACTTCGCTAATTTCTCCCAATCTATGGCAGGGTCACTCTTGTTGGGATCTTCCTGACCCGTTATAAATGTGCAAGTGGAACTAAGTC
>CAZUZR010000011.1:22847-32483 GCA_964625025.1 uncultured Planctomycetia bacterium
TCCGTAAGCGGAATTCCCGCATATGCTGGAACCGCAATGGCAGAAGTTACTCCGCTTACAACCTCAAACGGCACCTTCGCCTTTGCTAAAACCTGCGCTTCCTCACTGCCTCTGCCGAATATTAGGGGATCACCCCCTTTTAATCTAACGACTACTTTGCCTGTCCTCACCTTCTTAATTAAAAGGGCATTTATCTTATCTTGCGGGAGAGTATATTTTCCTCCCTTTTTTCCAACATAAATAACTTCGCATTTTTCAGTTGCGTATTTCAGGACCTCTGGATTTACAAGGTGGTCATATAATATACAATCCGCGTTAGTTAGGTATTCAACCGCTTTGACTGTAATCAGTTTAGGATCTCCTGGGCCCGCGCCAACAAGATAAACTTTGCCTTTCATTCTAATAAATCCTCACAGCCTTTCTCTCGAAGGGAAAGCGCCAATTTCCTGCCGAGTTCGACCGCCCCTTCCTTATCGCCCTCAACTTTATCCTCGATTTTTTTCATACCATCCCTTGAGAGAATTCGCGCTTCTAATTTTAGCATTTTGCCTTCGACGATTCCCAAGCACCCAATGGAAACTTGACAACCGCTTCCCAATTCTTTTAATAAAGAACGTTCAGCAAGAATCGCAAGGCGTGAATCTAAATCGTCCAGTGGTTTTACCAACTCTATAGCCCCAACATCGTTTTCTCTCGCCTCAATCCCCAAGGCGCCTTGCCCCACTGCAGGCAACATCAATTCAAAAGGAATAATATCTATATTCAGTCCTTTCAATGAAAGCCTATTCAGCCCGCAGAGCGATAATACTATCGCATCCAAAGCAGAGGCCTTTCCTTCTAAGTCATCCCTTTTCCCAAGTAACTTATCTATTCGAGTGGTTATGTTTCCCCTTATATCCACGATTTCAAAATCGCCTCTATAATTCAAAAGTTGTGCCCGCCGACGTAAACTTCCCGTGCCTATTCTTGCTCCTTCTCGTAGCTTACGTAATTCATTCTTGCCCTTCATTATTAAACAATCACGAGGGTCTTCCCTTTTTGTTATAGCTGCGAGGGTCATGCCTTCAGGCAAGTCGGTGGGCAGGTCCTTCATACTATGCACAGCCAAATCTATCTCGCCATTTAATAACGCCTCTTCTATCTCCTTCGTAAAAATGCCCTTGCCGCCGATTCTCGTCAAGGGCTCATCTTTTAATTTATCGCCTTCGGTCTTTATTATTTTAATCGGAAATTCGCAATTCGGATGGAAGTTCTTTAACTTTAACCTTACCTCTTGAGCTTGCGTTAATGCAAGTTCGCTTCCGCGAGAGCCGATTATTACCTTTCTCATCCCGTTAGAAATCCAAATAAATTTGCATCGCCATTAATAAACTTGTTCGAATTTATTCATTTTGACCGACATGCCCCCTAGAAAGTAAGATTTCTAACGGGACTCATCTTCTCAGGAATTCCTGCACCTTCTCGTCTATCAATCTCAATCCTCTTTCGACCTCGGCTCTTCGCTTATTGATATTCTCCTCGGCCAAATTTTTCAGGTCATCTATATCATATAGATACACATCCTCCATTAAACCCACTTTGGGGTCCACATTACGAGGAACGGATATATCTATTATAAAAATTGGGCGGCTATGCCTTTTGTGCATAACATCCTTAATCTCATCTGGCGTAATTAAAAAATGGGGGGCGCTCGTTGAACTTATCACTATATCTACATTCACCATCTCATTGAAACATCCATCGAATTTTATTGCCCTGCCTCCGAAAACAGAAGCCAACTCAAGGGCGCGTTCATATGAGCGATTTGAGACGAGGATGGATTTAAGGCCGCGGGATATTAAATATCGCGCAGTTGATTCGCCCATCTTTCCCGCCCCAAGTATCATAATTGCCTTCTCGGATAAATCCTCGAATATCCTCTTCGCAAGTTCACAGGCAACTGAAGCTACGGAGACCCCGCCCTTGCCTATCGTGGTTTTGGTCCTCACTTCCTTGGCGACGTTGAACGCCGCTTGGAAAAGGGGGTTTAAAATTTTGTTGGTCATTTTAAGCTGCCTTGCGACTTCATAAGCGCTTTTAACTTGGCCTGTAATCTCACTCTCGCCGACAACCATAGAATCCAAGCCGCTGGCCACAGAGAACAGATGTTCAATGCTTTCTGGTTCAGAGTAAAAATATAATCCATTTTCAAAAGAGGTAAGGTCGTAGTCGTGAAATTCCTTTAAAAATTTAAACAAGATATCTTTAGAATTTCGGGAGCCATTTGTAGCTATATAAACCTCCACGCGATTACATGTAGAGAGTATTACACTCTCTTCAACTGATAGGGATTTTAGTAGATTAAATGCCTCGGCTAGTCTCGAAGAAGAGAAAGCCAGCCTCTCCCTTATTTCTACTGGCGAGGTTTTATGATTTAATCCCAAAATCGCAATCTTCAATCTTCAAGTTTTCCTTAAAAATTTAAATATAAACGTGCCTGCCGCCTAAGATGTAATTGACGCCGAGAAATGTAAATAAGATAAATAGAAATCCCAATATCGAAAGCAATATCATCCTACGCCCGCGTAGTGTTGAGGTAGCGCGCACCCATAATAATGAAGCGTAGAAAAACCAGGTCATCGCAGTCCAAACCTCTTTCGGGTCCCAGTTCCAAATCTTTCCCCAAACCGGCTTTGCCAGAAAAACTCCATAGATTATGCCGACAGTAAATAATACAAAACCCGATGCGATTGCCCAGTAATTTATCTTATCCAGGGCCTCAAGGGAAGGAGAGTTATCTTTGAGCACGTTAGGGGCTTTTTGCTTGAGCTGCTTTTCCTCAATTAGATAAACTACGCCGCTTACGAAGGCGAGCAAAAATGCGATATAACTCACAAGCGCGAATAAAATATGAATTACAAATTTATACTGCGCAACCGGTTGCATTTAACCCCCTATCCTTAAAAATTAGGAATCAACCTGCGAGGTTAGAGTAGAACCGCGCCTCTTTATTTAAAGACGTATTGGGTTTATCTTTATCTCGGAAGAGACCTTTAAGTAATTTAAAGGGCAATCTTGAAAATGCTAAGGCGAACGCTAATAGGATATTCCCCTTAAGAAACTGCCTCCGCGTTAAATTGAACCTAACCGCCGTCAGGCAAGTTTTGCGATATTTTTTCATCTCATATCTCCCAGGTCCCGGGTATCACATGTCCGCAGAATTTGCATTTGCCATCAACTATATTATATTCTAACACAGAATAGCCCACGCGCTTAACCAATAATTTTCCATCGCGTGGACAATATGTGTTATTTCCCTCGCGGCCAGGGACATTGCCGATATAAGTATAATGAACGCCCTTAGCGCGCGCCATCTGCCATGCCATATCAAGTGTCTTGACTGGCGTCGGCGGCAGATTCTTCAATTGATATTGCGGCCAAAACCTTGAAAAATGCAAAGGCACCTCTGGACCCATATTATCCAAGGCCCAATCGATAAGGCGGCTTATGTCCTCTTCCTTATCATTTAGCGTGGGAACTATCAGATTCGTAATCTCAACCCATACCCCTTTTTGCCTCAAAATTTTAAGACACTCCTGAACCGGCGCTAACTCGCCAGAGCATACATCTCTATAATATTCTTCCGTTATACCTTTTAAATCCACATTTGCGCCGTCTATCAACGGGCATAGTTCCAACAAGGGCTCCGTTTCAATATACCCTGCGGTAACCATGATATTTTTTATTCCACTTTGGTGTGCGATCTTGCAGGTATCAACCATATATTCGTAAAATACGGTTGGTTCAGAATAGGTGTATGCTATCGTTTTGCATTTGTATTCCAAAGCACTCCTTACTACCTCTTCGGGCGGCAAATCGTAGTTTTTAGTCTTCTCCGGCTCAACCTGCGATATCTGCCAATTCTGGCAGAACCTACAATGGAGATTGCAGCCCGCAGTTGCGATGGAGAACGATGCGCTTGTAGGATACATATGAAATATCGGCTTCTTCTCAATTGGGTCAATATGAACAGCGCAGGGCTTTCCATATACGAGGGTCTTTAATTTCCCTTCTAAATTTATCCTTACCCTGCAATCGCCCTTTTCGCCTTCGCGAAGTTCACATCTTTTCTTACATAATAAACACCTAACTACTTTTGACGTCATTTTGCTTTCTTAAATAAAATTAGGGCCTAGCCTAATTAAGGTTATTTTTTAGGTAAGACTTCATAATATTTCGCTTCGGTAGGCACAAGCCCTGCATCTTTTATCGCTTTTAAAACCTGCTTCACATTGACTTCTCGATATTGTGGAGGAGGAATAAGCGCGGTCTTTACATTTGCGCCGATAATCCCTACTGTCAGCGCTACAGCGACAACTAAAGCAACATTTAATAATAGGCCTCTCTTCTTCTCTGACATCATAATTTAATTTTATATCCTTTTTATGCCTTCGTCAACCTTATAACCTTCTCGGGACAGGCGTGGATACATTCCAGACAGGAGATGCATCTGGAGTAATCGAAATCTAACCTTTCCTCAGGTAGCTTCTCTTTGAGTTCGCCTCTATATTCTATCGCCTCAGTAGGGCAAACCTTAACACAAAGCCCACACCCGGTGCATCCTGAAAAAGGTTTTACCTTATAAATTCCAATTTTGTTCAGCCACCCAAATATAACTCCAACTGCGCACAGATACTTACAGAAAAAACGCGAATTACAAAATGATGCGATGCTAATCGTCGCTAAATAAATCCAAGCAACGAAGGAGCCTGTCCTTGCAAACAAAGTAGCGAACGGCTCGAAATTAGAGATGTCAGGGTTATTGAGCGCTATTGTCATTACGCCAACAAAGAATAATATGCCCAATCTTATGTCGCCAAATTTCTCTTTTACATCGCGCGAGAACCTAACCTCACCTTTTACGCAACTTTTAGCCAATTCCTGTGCCGCCCCAAAAGGACAAATCCAACCACAAAAAAATCCGACGACGATAAAGCTTAAAACTAAAGATAACAGAAATGTTAAATGCCAAAGAAAGCCATGGACTAAAGGCGGCGACTTGCCTAAAACTGCGCTCGAAAAGGTCACGGTAGAGATATAGTTGTTCGCTAAAAAACCTATGATGACCATCGCGATAAAAAGCGCGCATTTCCTAACCGGCCTTTTTTTAATGATAACCGAGATGATGCCGAGGAAGAAAACGCTGAGGGTCAGATATACATTCACATCCTTAAATTGTTCCCAAAAAGATGCCTCCTCCTCTTTTATCTTGAAGCCCAATTTCATCTTCGCAATGGTCCGAATGGATTTTCGAACCGAACGCGCAATCGCTTCAGATGTAATCGTGGCGCGCGTAATTCCGTCGATGTCGCGGCCAAGTTTAAAATTATCATAGGCGGATTTTCCTTTAAATTGGGCGATAAATTGCGGGAGGGGACGAACATAGGAAGGCGTCTCTGTATGCTCTAATACCTTTATGCCGGTTATATTTCCTTCGAGGTCAACGCCGACAAGCACCTTTATAGGTCCAGAATACCCGCGCTCCTTAGGCGCTAAATCTGTCGTCACAACAGCGTAGCCAACGAGACGCCTGTCGTGAGTTGTATCGCTTCCTTTGTAGGCTTCGTAACGAAGGGGATTGCTTAATTTACTGGAGTAGGAATCAACTTGAGGCAGGACTTCCTTCAAGGACTCAACTTCGCTTTTTAAATCCTTTGGTCCGAACCTTAAATATAGATTTGAAAAAATAGCAACTACGATTCCAAATATAATTATGTACTTCGAAATCCTCGACATACTCGTTTTCCATCATCTGCTCAAACCCAAAACTCGAGCTACTGCCTCGCCAATCAAAGCTGGGCTCTTCGAAACAATAACCCCTGCTTCGCGCAAAGCGTTTATCTTCCCTTCAGCGCCGCCTCTTCCGCCAGTGATGACAGCACCAGCATGCCCCATCCTCTTCTCCGGTGGCGCCATTCGTCCTGCAACAAAACCGACGATGGGCTTCGTCATCTTCTCCTTTATGTACTTAGCGGCCTCTTCTTCCTCTGTGCCCCCGATTTCGCCGATTATTACAACCGCTTGTGTCTCGCTATCGCGTTCGAATAATTCTAAGACATCGACGAAACTCATTCCTAAAATTGAGTCGCCGCCTATCCCTAAACACGTAGATTGTCCTAAACCACGACGGGTAAGCTGCCAGACCGCATCGTATGTTAGAGTGCCGCTTCGCGAGACCACGCCCACATTTCCCCTCGTGTGAATATATCCGGGCATTATCCCAACTTTACACTCGCCTGGCGTGATTATCCCAGGACAATTCGGGCCTATCATCAATGATTTCTTTTCCTCCAAATATTTCTTGACCTTAGAGATATCTTTAAGAGGGATTCCTTCGGTGATTACAACAAACAATTCCATCTCGCAGTCCGCTGCTTCCATAATTGCATCCGCGGCATATGCGGGTGGAACAAATATGCAGGAACAATCTGCACCTGTCTTATCGACCGCCTCCTGAACGGTATTGAATACAAAAACGCCATCGAATTTTACGCCGCCTTTACCCGGGGTAACGCCACCAACAACCTGCGTGCCGTATTCTTTCATCTGCCTCGCATGGAAACTGCCCGCTTGGCCCGTTATCCCCTGAATTATTACTCTCGTATCGCTATTAACTAAAATGCTCATCCCGTTAGAAATCCCTCCAAATCTGTGTTAGGGTTAATGATGCTGAATAACCATACATTATAGATTTGTCCAAATTCAAGGCGCGTATTTCAAGATTTCTAACGGGACTCATCTTCTCTTCGCTTTTACCTTAATCTTTTTAACTGCCTTTTAGCCTCTTTCTCTTTGCCGCTTCGACAACATTTCTTGCCGCATCTTCCATATCCGATGCGGTTATCAAATTTACCTTAGCCTTCGAAAGCAAATTCCTTCCCTTCTCAACATTTGTCCCCTCAAGCCGAACAACAACTGGCACTTTTATCTTAACCTTTTTTGCTGCTTCAATTATTCCTTGCGCGATAGTATCGCACTTCATTATACCGCCGAAGATGTTTACTAAAATCGCCTTTACTTTTCTATCGGCAAGCAATATCTTAAATCCTTCCTTAACCTGTTCTATTGTTGCCCCTCCACCTACATCTAAAAAGTTGGCCGGCTCGCCACCGTGCGTTTTTATTATATCCATCGTTGCCATAGCTAATCCTGCGCCATTGACCATACATCCAATATTACCGCCTATCGCAACGTAGCTTAATCCAATGTCTTTGGCTTCTGCCTCTAACCTATTCTCTTCTCTTGTATCTGGCAACTTTACGAATTCGGGATGTCTAAATAAACCGTTATCATCTATATTCATCTTGCAATCGATTGCTATCAATTTCTTATTTCGCGTTAAACCCCATGGATTTATCTCAGCCAGCGATAAATCCAGTTCCAAAAATGCCTTGACTAAAGATGCAATCTGTTTTACTGCCTCTCCAATCGCTTCTCCTTTTAAGCCCAATTTATATGCGATGCGGCGAGATTGATATGGCAAAACCCCTGTGAATGGATTTATATTCTCCCTTATTATCGCCTTAGGATTTCTCTTCGCTATCTCCTCGATCTCAACCCCTCCCATTCGGGAAGCCAGTAGGATTGGAAGCCCTATGCTCCTGTCATAGGTAATTGCCAAATAAAATTCCCTGACGATTGGAACCACTTCCTCAACGATGACCTTCCTTACAAGTTGACCAGAAGGACCTGTCTGGACTGTCACCAACCTCGAACCTAAGAGTCCATCCGCCACCTTCTTAAGGCGCGGCAAGCCCGAAACTACTTTTATGCCGCCCGCTCTGCCTCTTCCGCCAGCGTAAATCTGCGCCTTTACCGCACACCTTCCCTTTTTTAATACTTTCCTATATACAGATGCGGCTTTTTTAACGGATGAGGCTACGCCGCCCCTCGGCACGGCTATGTCGTACTTCGACAATAACTCCTTAGCTTGGTGTTCGTAAATCTTCACCCCGTTAGAAACCTCCTTTATGCTACCCCATTAGGTCGATAGTTTCTAACGGGGTTCAATTTCATCGCTCCTTTTTCTCAAAATAGTTCCGGCAAAAATTCCTTAGTTTTTTCCAGCATCTCTTTATTAGATATTACTGTCGTCCTGCCTTTGGCGTACTCCGAATCAACCCATTCCTTAATTTTGATTACGCCGGGATGGTCTTTTTGAACCTTTTTGTTTTCCTCTAACCTTAGGTGCAAATTTATCCATTTGGCTATACCAGCCGTGCCTGATTTGTCGTTAATGGCGACATCGACCTTCTTTTTAAGCAACTTTTCTGTGTCAAATACTGTGTAGATCTCCTCATCCTTCATAAGTCCGTCTGCATGGATGCCAGCACTCGTAACATTGAAGTTCCTTCCAACAAACGGCTGATTATCAGGAATCTTATAGCCGATCTCCTTTTCAAAATATTCTGCGATTTCCGTTATTACAGTTGTATCGATATCGTCCTTTACGCCGCGAAGCGCCAAAAATTCCATAACCAACGCTTCTATCGGAGTGTTGCCCGTTCTCTCACCTATGCCTAAGAGCGCGCCGTTAGCCGCACAACATCCATAAAGCCAAGCGGTCGTGGCATTAATTAGCCCGTGATAAAAATCGTTGTGTCCATGCCATTCAAGGTGTTCTGGAGGAACATCTGCAAGGTTGACTAAACCGTAAATAATTCCTTTGACGCTCCTGGGAAGTGCAACGCCTGGATAGGTAATGCCGTAACCCATTGTATCGCAAGCCCTGATTTTTATCGGTATCTTCGCTTCCTTCGAAAGTTCCATCAATTCCTGGACGAAGGGCACAACGAATCCGTAGAAATCCGCTCGAGTTATATCCTCCAAATGGCACCTTGGAACAATCCCCATCTCAAGCGCTGATTTAACAATTCCCAAATATATATCCATCGCTTGTTTTCTTGTCTTCTTTAATTTCAAAAAGATATGATAATCTGAGGCGGACGTTAAGATGCCCGTCTCTTTAAGCCCTATCTCCTTAACCAATTTGAAATCCGATGGAACAGCCCTTATCCAACCTGTAATTTCAGGATATCTATAGCCGTGCTCCAAACATTTTCTAACCGCCTCTTTGTCTTTATCCGAATAAAGAAAAAATTCGCACTGACGAATCAACCCGCGCGACCCGCCAAGCCTGTGCATCATATCATATAGTTCGACAATCTGTTTGACGGTAAACGGCGACAACGACTGTTGCCCGTCCCTAAAAGTCGTATCCGTAATCCAAATATCGTCTGGCGGATTCATGGGGACTATCCTGTGATTAAATACTATCTTGGGCACCTCGATATAACCGAATATCTCCCTAAAAAGGTTCGGCTCCGGCATATCCTGCAACTGGTACCTGTAGTATTCTTCCTCCAATGTGTTTGTTTTCTTATTAAATTTAATCTCGCCTTTTCTCATCTTAACTCATCCTCTCTTAAAAAAATTTTTAAAGCAGCCCGATCCCTTTCTTAACTTCTGCAGCGGACTTATGAAGTGCCGATAATTCCTCCTCGGAAAGCTTAAGTTCCACTATCTCTTCAATGCCGCGCTTGCCTAATTTCACCGGAACACCACAATAGACATCTTTTAAACCGTATTCGCCATCTA
>CAZUZR010000012.1:0-31657 GCA_964625025.1 uncultured Planctomycetia bacterium
TCGCAATAGCCGTAACCCAAAGCGTTCCGGTAATGAAACTTGCCAAGCCAAATTGGCCTTGAGTAGGATGCCAAGTACTAGAAAAGAGCAAATCCTTTACTGACTTAATTGCCAATATTGGCTTAGCCCTTTGATACAACCCAAAAGCCATAAGAAAAGCAAGGCTTAAGACAGATACGCTAAGAAGAAACATTAATCTGCCCGCAAAAATATCTTTTAATTTTCTCTTGCTCAATCCCTGCTCCTTTTTTTAATCAGGCAGGCAGATTAAACTCTGCCTGCCTGATTCTTATCTATTCTAAACTCTTCAATACTTTTTCTCGTTCTGCCTTTAATAAAGATAAACTCATCCCTACGTCATCCACAATTTTTGTGCCTTCATCAGAAAGGGCAAACTCAATAAACTCTCTTACCAAACCTTGCGGCTTTCCTTTAACAAAGAAATAATTCTTTCTTGTAGCTGGATACCTTCCGGCTCTTATTGCTTTAATCGCTACATCGCGAGTCTCATAAACTTCATCGGGATCAGCAACGCCATTTTCATTAGAGTCTATGGGAACGAGTTTTGCTCCTTTGACAACTGTGCCTTCCCTAGTAAAGACATAACTAAAATTAGAGTAGCCAATTCCAATGGGGTCTCTTTTGGCTGCTTCAAGTAACCCTGGGTCACCATAAACACCCACGCCTCTTAGGTCTTCTTGTTTCTTACCTAAATATGCTGCCCAGCTGGCTGCGGCGCCGCAAGAGTCAGAGCGGGTATAGACATGTATTTTTTTGTTTATATTACGGCCGACTATTTCATCCCAAGTAGTAATTATGCCGCTAATATAAATGTCAATCCAGGTTTGTCGCTTTACACCTTTTTTAAAAAGTTCTTGAAGCGCAGGATTTTTATCGCTTGTCACCGGAAAGACCGCATCGTGTAGAATATAGACAGGCACTATGCCTTTCTTAATCTCTGCTGGGTCAGGGTCTCGGGAAACCATCCCGATATCTACCAGACCAGCAATCGCATCAGCCGCGCCTTTTCCCGCGCCTCCTGCCGAGACATCAATTTTTACCTTGGGATACTTTTTCTGAAACGCCTCTGCCCAAGCAACCGCTGTAGGATAAATCGCCCAAGCGCCAGATAAAGTTACTGTGCCTTTTAGTTCTTTCTCCTGCGCCCATCCAACATTGCTCAACAACAATAAAACGTTTACAACTAACAAACTACTTATTAACTTTCTCATTTTAATCTCCTATCTGTGTAATCTTTTTCTAATCTGTATAATCATTTTTTAGAATTGTAATGTCAGTTGTCCGATGAGCGCGTTGTTTGGAATCTCTCGTTTTCGTCGTTCATTTTTTAACTCGTAGTTAACCTGCGCAAATGTCCATTTATTGAAATAATAATTAACGCCGGCGGTATAAACATTTGTGTAATTATTTTTGGCTTTTGTATCCGAATCGTATGTGTCGAATTTAAATATCCCCTGAAGTTTTTTCGGAATAACAAAGTAGCCCGCCTGTAAATACCAGCCATCTTTATGCGTTGCGCCGTCATCGCCTACAATATATTCACCCTTTAATGAAATCGGGTCATGGACATATGCAAATTCGCCGCCGATTCTATCGCGGTCTTGCTTTCTTTCGGGCCTCGCGGGCGTCGTACTTAAGGTAGCGCGTCCGGCATAATACGAACCCCCGACCGTCAAATCTTTTATCGGATGAGCTACTAATCTTCCGACAAAATCTTTCTGCTCGTTGGTGTCGGACCTGTTGATACCTGCGCCGTTGAACACGCCCAATGCATAATCGAACAAATAATTATCTTGTATTTTCAAAAAACTTCCGCTTGCCTGAACGCCGATATCCCGTCCGTTCTGATTGCCGATAACATCGTTACCACGTGCTACCAACGCCTCAACAACCTGCGAACGGTTAATCGTCTCTAACTTCGGGCTTGAAATTAGATTCTCTTGAGAAAATGGAATCTTAAATTGCCCGGCAGTTAGTTTAAGGTAAGGATTAACCTTATAGCCAACAGTCGCATCCAACAAGAACGGTCCAGAATTTCCGCCGAATTCAACTTGTGTGCGATAATCAAATCTCTCTGTAATGTCGCCCTTGATATCGAGCCTCGCTCGTCTTATATCGAAGGTGTCATTAATATCAGCGGCGGTTCGATATCGCACTTGCGTATAGCCGCTTATCTTAATCGGTTTGCCGGCTAAGATATTGAACTCTTTCTTCTGTGATTTCTCGTCCTGTTCTTTCACCGCAATATCCGCGCGTAAATTCGCGGCCTCATCTTTCGTTACTATTCCTTTTTCAACCAATAAATCTAGCAATGCCCCGGTCTTATCCACCGCATATGCGAATCTCGTAAAAAGCAGGCCTGCAGCCAGCCAGCTTATCAGCAACAACTTCTTCATTTTAAACTCCTCGATTTTGTAGCAGTTCACCTCCAGCTGTCTGGTCAGCCTGCTTGAAATTTTTCTGTTACAAGGCCTTTAGTTTTCTAATCGGCCGAGCCTTTGATTTTAAATTTTAATTTTTCCATCACCTCCTATTCTTATCCAATCGTAATTTTTCGGTCTTATCTATCTGCACAATCTTCGAATCCTGAATGGTCAATTGAACATAACCGTATTTTATGCCTTTAACCGCCTCCAAAATTTCTCTTAGCGGAAGATTTTCTTCATTTTGTTTGTCTTCTCTATTATCCATAAATTTACTGTTTATCGTCTCCTCTTATCTATATAATGTCTATCTAATTAGTAGAATATTGACTCAAAAAAATAATTCCTAAATCGAAAATTGCGTTGCCTTTTTCTTCTGCCTAATCTCTTCGGTCAATCTACACAAGTCGTGAAAACTCGTTTGGTCCAAAAGTCTTGCGGCACAATTTCGCACTTCCAACAAAAGCCTATAAAGCCCACAATGCTTCTCATCCTTCACCGACATCTCCTCCAGATATTTTGCATTGCTTAAAGGAGCAAGCGGCCCGTCAATTAGTCGAATTACTTTCCCCAAAGACGTCTCTCTTGGATGATTTTTCAGACGGTAACCGCCTTCTTTTCCTTTCTCGCTTTCGACTATATCGGCGTTTTTTAGCGCCAGCAGAATCTGCTCCAAAAATTTCTTAGGGATATTTTCTTCTTCGGCAATTTTATGAATTGGGATGAGGCCCTTTTCAAAATTATTCGTCAAATACATCAACGCTTCAATCGCGTATAGGCCCTTTTTAGAGATTTTCACTTCCGCCCCTAATATCTATTAACTTGATAGACATTATAGCATATCTTTTCATTTTGTCAAGTAAAAAATTTTAAGTGAATGGTAGCCCCATCGGGATTTGAACCCGAGTTTCTAGCCTGAGAAGCTAGCGTCATAGGCCGGACTAGACCATGGGGCCAAAAGATAAATTTATCCGCCGAAGCCTATCTTGATATGTAGACATTCATATGCGTAGGCGGATGGTGCTGGGAGGGGGATTTGGCGCCTTCATTCTCCTATCGTCGAATTCAGGTCGGCCACTCGCCGACTTACGCCTCGCACCAATATCTTGGCGCTCGGCTTTTCCAATCTTATGGGCGCTTACCGTCTCGCGCCCATCGACAAGCTTGTGCTCCTTATTTGTCGCGCGTCGATTGGCGTCGGCTCCCTTCAAATCCCCTCGATGTAATTAAGACTAATTGGTGCTGGGAGGGGGATTTGAACCCCCACAGGCTTTCGCCCACTAGCCCCTCAAGCTAGCGCGTCTGCCAATTCCGCCATCCCAGCAATTATCCCGAACGCAGCGACTTAAGGAAGTTATTCTTCGGGATGTCGAAGAGTTGCTTCCTTCAGTAACTTCATTCGGCATATTTAGAATAATCGCTCGTAATGCGATTTGTCAAATGGCGCTTCTTCTCGCTTTATCCAATAAGATGATTTGTTGCGCTCTATCTTTTGATTCAAGAAATCCTTGCCAAATAGTCTCATAATCAACCCTATTGGAGTGATTATAAGATAGAATGTCAAGAAAAGCAAAATCTTCGTATTTACCCATCCTATCGCAAACGAAACCCTCATCAAAATCCGATGGACTGGCCGTAAACAAATTGGGCGGATAACGCTTGTCAAAAAAAACAATGCGCTTAATACAAACGGCCAGATATGAATGGCCTTGTGCTTAAACGAAAATATAATTCCCATAACAAAAAGTGCCGTCGAAAGGATAAACCCAAACTTCTTTAATTCCCCGCTCGTCGTGCGGCTGGTTTTTACATCTTTAATCGAGCTCAAATTTTTGCCTCCAATCTATATCGCTTTCAAGTAGTTTTTGTTCCGCCTTATCTAAAAGGTAATTGCCGATTACCAAATAATCCATTTCTGTGCGCATAAAGCACGTATATGCCTCTTCAGGGCGGCAGACTATCGACTCGCCTCGGACATTAAACGATGTATTAATAACTAAAGGACAGCCACTCTTTTTATAGAACCTATCGATTAAGCCATAAAATAAGGGATTTTCATCCCTCGCAACCGTCTGAATCCTTGCCGAATAATCCACATGCGTAACCGCCGGGATTTCAGAGCGCAGGACATTTAATTTTTCGATTCCGAACAAATTCCTCTCATTACCTTTCTCTTTAATCCGCTTATCTTCTCGCACAGGAGCAACCAACAACATATATGGGCTGTCGCAATCCATCTCGAAATAATCAGAGACCTTTTCCCTTAAGACCGTCGGCGCAAATGGTCGAAAGGACTCGCGGAATTTAATCTTTAAATTCATTATGGACTGCATCTTCGGAGAACGCGGGTCGCCCAATATGCTCCTTGCGCCTAACGCGCGCGGCCCGAATTCCATCCTCCCTTGAAACCACCCGATTACCTTGCCATCCAAAATCAGGCCTGCGACTTTATCTAGTAATCCATCTTCTTCTAATTTATGATAGGCCGCTCCATAATTTTTTAAAATTTCCTCTATGTGCTCATCTGAATAAGATGGACCTAATAATGATGCCTTTTGTAAATCCTTTTTGCCGTCGACTATTCTTTCCTTTCCCAAATACCTATGCCAGACAACTAAAGCCGCCCCCAAAGCACCGCCTGCATCGGATGCAGCTGGTTGAATCCAGATTTCTTCAAAAGGTCCCTCCTTTAAAATTCTACCATTGCCGACGCAATTGAGCGCAACTCCGCCTGCAAGGCATAACCTTTTCTTTCCGGTTACCTTATGAATGTGCCGTGCCATCCTAAGCATAATCTCTTCGGTGACAACTTGCACAGAACGCGCTAAGTTCATCTCCCTCTGGGTCAATTTCGATTCGGGCCCTCGAGGAGGGCCACCAAATAATTTATCGAACCTACCATTCGTCATCGTAAGCCCGACGCAATAATTGAAATATTTCATATTCAATTTAAAAGAGCCGTCTTCCTTTAAATCCATTAACTCATTTAAAATCACATCTACATATTTAGGTTCACCATATGGCGCCAAGCCCATAACTTTATATTCGGAAGAATTTACCTTAAAGCCGGTATAATAAGTAAATGCCGAATAGAGCATCCCCACGGAATGAGGAAATTTAATCTCATATAAAATCTTTAAATCGTTGCCCTTGCCAACGCCGAAACTCGTCGTGGTCCACTCGCCTACGCCGTCGAGAGTTAAAAATGCTGCTTCATCAAATGGCGATGGATAAAAAGCAGATGCGGCGTGGGACTCGTGATGTTCGGTGAATAAAATCTTGCCATTATAATTTAGCTCTTTCTTAAATACCTCTCTCATCCATAATTTCTGCTTAAGCCAAATCGGAATTGCCTTAAGAAACGAGTTAATCCCCGAAGGTACATACGCTAAATAAGATTCGAGCAACCGCTCAAATTTTATCAACGGCTTATCGTAAAATGCGATGTAATCTACATCATCGATTGTGATTCCGGCTTCTTTAAGGCAGTATTCTATTGAATGGCGCGGAAAACCGTAATCGTGCTTCTTTCGAGTGAAGCGCTCCTCCTGTGCCGCCGCAATGATTTCACCATCTCTGATTAGCGCAGCAGCGCTATCGTGATAAAAACATGAAACGCCTAATATGCTCGTCATTTTGCTATTTGCTATTAGCCATTTGCCAAACTGGCTGCCCCGCCTGGACTCGAACCAGGAAACCGAGATCCAGAGTCTCGTGTCTTACCAATTAGACGACAGGGCAAGGTCTATTTCGCTTTCTTCAAAGCGTCCTTAAGGCGTGCTATTGTCTTTTCTTTTCCTAAAAGAGCGACTGTCTCAAACAGCCCAGGACCAACTGTGCGGCCAGTTACTGAAACGCGAATCGGATGAATCAAATCCGCCGCTTTTATTCCAAGTTCTGTGGCTAAATTTCTTACACAAATCTCGATGTTTTTTAAATCGAAAGGCTCGAGTGCGCTAAATCTTTCGATAAGCAGATTTAATTTTGACTTGACACCCTCTTTAGCTAAAACAGATTTCACCGCTTCTTCGTCATATTCTATTTTATCGGCGAAGAATAAACTCGCAGAATCGGCTAATTCTTCCAAGGTTTTCGACCTAACCTGTAACAACTTCACAACTTCAACAAGTCGTTCTCTGTCGAATGCATCCTTTAAACATCCCTTCTCTTTAAGGCGTAGTATCAAAAGTTCTGCCAATTCAGCTGTATTTTTTACCTTTATATACTCGCCGTTCATCCAGGTCAATTTATTTATGTCGAATACCGCTCCAGCTTTTCCCACTCTTTCCAATGAAAATTCCTTTATTATTTCATCGGGCGACATTATTTCCCTATTATCGGCAGGCGCCCAGCCCAAAAGCGAAATATAATTTACCAATGCGTCAGGCAAAAATCCCATCTCTCGATATTCGGAAATCGATGTCGCCCCGTGGCGCTTCGACATTCGTGAGCGGTCGGTTCCCAATATCAACGGGATATGCGCGAACTCAGGCGGCTGTATTCCAAGCGCCTGATAGACCGTAAGTTGCTTCGGGGTATTTGAGATGTGGTCATCGCCTCTTATAACATGCGTTATCTTCGTCTCATAATCATCCACAACGCATGCGAAATTGTACGCTGGATATCCGTCGGATTTCATCAGCACCAAATCCTTCTGCAAACTCAAATCGAATTCCATCGGCCCATGTATCAAATCGACAACGCGTAAATTCTCTTTAGGCATCCGCAATATAATCGCTTTCTCACTGCCAATTTTGCCTTCTTCTTCATAGGCCTTACCACCCTTTAATAATCTCTCGGCATAATCGCGATAAATCTCCAACCGCTTCGTCTGAAAATATGGGCCTTCATCCCAATTCATTCCGAGCCATTTCAAAGAACTTAAAATTTCCTGCAAGTATTCATCCTTTGAACGCTCCCTATCGGTATCTTCGATTCTTAATATGAACGCGCCGTTTGAGTGCTTGGCAAAAAGCCAATTAAAAAGCGCTGTGCGTGCGCTTCCTATGTGTAAAAATCCTGTCGGCGCCGGAGCGAATCTAACCCTAACCATATCTTTTAGCTTTAAGTTGATATCTGGCACTTATTATTTGAGACTAACCGTGCGCCTTCTTTTAAGGCTTCCTCATTAATCGGAAGAAGGCTATGCCTATGTGGTGGGATTACTTCTTTTAACGATTCGATTAACACTTTTAGCGAAACTATCTTTAATCTAGCATTTAATGCTCCCAATGCAATCATATTTGCGCAACGGACATTTCCTAATTTCGTCGCCATCTCAGTTAAAGGGATCTTAAATATATTTATATCAACTCTCGTCGTATGCCTATCGATTAACGTTGTATTCATCACCAGTGTGCCATTGGGTTTAATCAATTCCTCAAATCTATCCAACGATGGCCTATTCATTACAACACAGGCAGAGGGAGCAGAAACCACAGGCGAGGGAATCATCTCGTCGGAAACGACGACCATCGAATGCGCTGTCCCGCCGCGAACCTCTGCGCCGTAGGACGGCATCCAGCTTGTCCTTAAACCTTCGCGCATCGCCGCCCACGCAAGGAGTTTACCCATAACCATAATTCCCTGTCCACCAAAACCTGCAAATATCGCTTCTTCTCTCATTTAACTACCCTTTATCACGCCGAGGGGATAATATCTTGACATCTCATCCGTAATCCACCTGCACGAATCCTTCGGGGAAAGTCCCCAATAAGTCGGACAAGGAGATAGTACCTCGACGAGCGAAAATCCTTTTTTCTCAATTTGATTTTTAAACGCCTTCTTTATAGCGGCCTTCGTCTTCATCACATTGGCCGGGGTATTCACAGAGACGCGCTCGATATATCTTGAACCTGGTAGTTGAGCTAACAACTCTGAAATTTTAAGAGGATAGCCATCCCGTGTTATATCGCGTCCAAACGGAGTTGTTGAGGTCTTCTGTCCAACTAAAGTAGTTGGTGCCATCTGACCATTCGTCATTCCATAGACTGCATTATTTATAAAGATAACGGTTATATTTTCTCCGCGATTTGCAGTATGAATAATCTCTGCCGTCCCAATTGCAGCTAAATCGCCATCTCCTTGATAGCTAAATACAATTTTATCAGGGTGAATTCGCTTAATGCCAGCCGCAACGCAAGGCGTCCTTCCATGCGCAGCCTCTGAACAGTCGAAGTCCCAATATTCATACGCGATAACTGCACAACCAACCGGACAGGCCGCTATTACATCTTCGCGTATTCCCAACTCATCGATTACCTCGCAGACTAATCTATGGACAATGCCATGCCCGCATCCAGAGCAATAATGAGTTGGCACATCCTTTAGCGATTGTGTCCTCTCAAAAACTTTTTTCATCTGTGTAATCTGCCTTTATAATCTGTGTAATCATAGTTATGAGCTTTACACGATTTCCCTTTAGATTTCGTCTTCGATATATTCTTTATTGCAGAAAGAATGGTTTCCTCGGTCGGCACGCTGCCGCCCATCCTTCCATAAAAATGTATCGGCCTTTTTCCCAGAACAGATAATTTCACATCCTCCAACATCTGGCCAGCAGACATTTCAACGACTAAAAATGCCTTTGCCTTCTTTGCCAATTTTTGAATCTCCTTATCCGGAAACGGCCACAAGGTAATCGGACGTAACATTCCAATACGTAATCTCTCCTTGCGCGCTTCTGAAATTGCGGCTCGAACGATCCTGCTCGTCGTACCATATGCGACAACTACCAAATCGGAATCCTCTGTATAGACCGATTCAAAACGCACTTCCTTTGATTTAATCTTATTATACTTTAACTGTAAGAGCTTATTATGTTCCTCTAATTCTCCATCGCCTAAAAGGAGGGAGCGAATTACGTTAGGGCGTCTCCCGCGGCAGCCAGTCAATGCCCACGGTTTAGTCGATAGTCCTCTTCCATTACTGTAGACTGTAGACTGTGGACTGTGGACTTCCACCGGCTCCATCATTTGTCCCAAAATTCCATCTCCTAATATCATAACCGGCGTTCTATATTCATCTGCTAAATCGAATGCCAAACGAGTTAAATTCCACGCCTCTTCAACAGTTGCCGGCGCCAATACAATCGTTTTATAATCGCCGTGCCCGCCGCCTCTTGTCGCTTGAAAATAATCGGCCTGCGCCGGCGCAATATTTCCCAACCCCGGCCCTCCGCGCATCATATTCACTATCACCGCCGGCAGTTGACACGCAGCAAGATAGGAAATCCCCTCTTGCTTTAGGCTAATTCCAGGGCTTGAGCTAGATGTTATTGCGCGCGCGCCGGCTGCTGATGCACCGAAGACTAAATTTATCGCCGCTAACTCTGATTCCGCCTGAATAAAAGTGCCGCCGACTTCGACCATTCGGCGAGCCATATATTGAGGAAGTTCATTTTGTGGCGTAATGGGATAGCCTGCATAAAACCTGCACCCCGCCTGAATCGCCGCTTCACCTATAACTTCATTTCCACACATCAATATTTTGCTCAATTAGTCTTACCCCTTAATCTTTAACCCCATAACGCAATAACGCTATAACGAATATTATTTATATACCTCAATGCAAACATCCGGACAAATAATGGCGCAGGCTTGACATGCGGTGCATTTGTCAATATCCAAAAATTTAGCAGGGCGCACCCCCCGGGTATTCAATCTTTCGTCCATCGCTATCACCCCTTCCGGACAGCTTATCGAACAAAGTTCGCAACCTTTACACTCATCTTTATCTATTATTATTTTGCCCATCTATAACCTTTACCCCGTTAGAAAGTGCCTTTGTAAGGGGGCGCATCTAAACTTCTAACGGGGCCTACAAATATATCTTTAAAAAATATCCTCTTGACCTCGCTCGCTATCTCTTGAGCAGCTAAGCCATAGATTTTAAGTAACTCGTCCCTTTTGCCATGCTCAATAAATTTGTTTGGCAAACCAACCCTTCTTATGACAACGTCATCAATTCTTTCCCTTTCGAAAAATTCCAATGCGGAACTTCCAAACCCGCCCTCTAGGACCCCCTCCTCAACTAAGACAAATCTTTTAATCCTCGCTGACAACTCCTTCAACAACTTTGTATCCACTGGTTTTATAAACCTCATATTGACGACGCAAGTACGTATGCCTTCTTTGGATAACAATATCGCTGCTGCATATGAAGGCCAGGCCATCGAGCCCACTGCTAATATCGCTAAGTCCCGCCCTTGCATGCCGGGGCGGGATAAGTCACCATCTTTCGCCATAACCTCTGCCTTGCCATAAGCTAAAGCTTCAAATTGATCGAATGGAGGTAGGAGCCCATCTGCAACTTCATTTGAAACGGAAGGAATAATCAGTCTGCCCCTCGGATATCTTATGGCAACTGGGCCATCGCAACCGTATATCGCAAACTTAAGCATCTCTTTTAATTCCCTCTGGTCCTTCGGAGCCATCAGCGTAATATTTGGCATATGTCTTAGATACGAGATATCAAATAACCCGTGATGCGTAGGTCCATCCTCTCCGACTATTCCGGCGCGGTCCAAACATAAAACAACGTGAAGATTTTGAAGACAGACGTCGTGTATAATCTGGTCGTAAGAACGCTGCAAAAATGTAGAGTATATTGCAACAACTGGAATTAAGCCGCCTTTTGCTAAACCCGCGCCGAAAGTAACAGCATGTTGTTCAGCCATCCCCACGTTAAAAAACCTATCCGGATAGACCTCTTGGAACTTATTAAGGCCTGTCCCCTCAGGCATCGCAGCAGTTATCGCAACGATTTTTTTGTCGCCTTTGGCTAAATCTATTAATCCATCGGAAAATGCATCTGTAAATGCTGGCTCGGCGCTGGTTGAAGTTCCCTTAATCTCGCCGGTCTCTATATCAAATGGGGCGGTCCCATGAAATCTCTCGGGATGCCTTTCCGCAGGGGCATAGCCCTTTCCTTTTTTAGTAATCGTATGAACTAATATCGGCCCTTCTAATGTTAAGACGTTTTTAAATGTCTCTATCAACTGCTCGATATTGTGCCCATCTATCGGCCCGATATAGCGTAATCCCAACTCCTCGAAAAGCATCCCGGGCACCAATAGATTTTTAATACCCTCCTCCAATTTTCTTGCAGCCCTATAGACCCTGAATCCGTACCAGGGAACCCTCTTTATCAGCCCCTCTAAATCCTTATGAATCTTGTTGAAGGTAGGATTGGTTATTATCCTATTTAAATATTTCGAAAATGCGCCAACCGACGGCGCAATGGACATCTCATTATCATTTAAGATGATTATCAGATTCGCCTTGCTATGTCCTGCGTGATTTAATGCCTCAAATGCCATTCCGCCGACGAGCGAGCCATCGCCAATTACAGCGACGACTTTATGCGGCTCGCCCTTTAAGTCTCGCGCCATGGCTAACCCTAAAGCTGATGAAATAGATGTCGAGCCATGGCCAACAGTAAATGTATCGTATTCGCTTTCGTATATGTTCGGGAAACCGCTTAAACCACCGAGCTGGCGAATAGTCCTAAAACCATCGCGCCTGCCAGTTAATATCTTATGGGCATATGTCTGATGTCCCACGTCCCAAACTATTTTATCCTTCGGCGTATCCAAACAACGATGTAGCGCTATCGCAATTTCAACGGCTCCCAAACTTGCGGCCAGATGTCCGCCAGTGTAAGATACAACTTCTACGATTAACTCACGAACCTCTTTGGCGAGCAGTTTTAAATCCTCTTGATTCAACCCCTTGATATCTTGTGGAGAATTTATGGAATCTAATATCTTGAAACTCATTTCACTTCTTCCGATTTAAGATGTAATCGGTTAAGCCATTTAAGGCATAGGCCTTTTTACCGAAAATTTTGACTTCCTCTTTAGCGTTCTCGATAAGCCTTATGGCCTCTATCTTCGCCCCCCCAACGCCGAAGGCCGATGCGAAGCCATCTTTATCTAATATATCATCTATTATTTGAAAGGTAAAGCCAATATATTCGCCGTATCTTTCGAGCACATCTAGCATTCGCTTTGAAGCGCCGGCGATTATCCCACCTGCCTTGCAAGACGCAGCAATTAATCTCCCCGTCTTATGCGCATTAATATATGTAAGCGTTGGCAAATCTGTATCACCTTGGCGGTCAATATCAACGACCTGTCCGCCTATCATCCCATATGTGCCAATCGCATTAAGTACTTCCTTGATTGAATTAAGTTGAGCCTTAGGTTTATTCCCTTGGGTCAAGAGTCGAACTCCACACGTCAAAAGCGCATCGCCTGCTAAAATCGCAATCGCCTCTCCAAATTTTTTATGGGATGTAAGTTTTCCCCTTCTATAATCATCGTCATCCATCGCTGGCAAGTCATCATGAATTAAAGAGTAAGTGTGTATCATCTCTATTGCACAGGCAGCGGGTAGCGCCTCTTTCATATTTCCACCGCATGCTTCGCAAGACGCCAAAACGAGTATTGGGCGAATTCTCTTTCCCCCTGGAAATACCGAATACCTCATCGCCTCATGAATTACCTGCGGGTATTCGCTTGCCCTAGGTAGATATTGATCAAGCGCCGCGTCTATGAGCCTTTTTCTTCTTTTTAAATACCCGGCAACCCTAAAATTAGGCATACCTTAGCCTTCCTCGGGCGCAGATTCGTCGAAGGGCTTCGCCTCCAACTTCCCTGAACTTGTCTTAACCAAAATCTCAACCTTTCTACGTGCGGCCTCTAATTTCTTTGAGCAAAATTGTGCTAACTTAACGCCCTCCTCATATTTTTTAAGCGAGTCATCCAATGATAAATCCCCTGACTCCAAATCCGATACTATCTTCTCTAATCTTTTTAACGCATCCTCAAATTTTATCTCACTGCTCATCTGGCCTCCTTCCCCCTCCTTTCTTCTCTAGACGGGTCCGCCTTCGGCGCAAACATCTTTGACTTCGCTTATAATTTTCCCCTTTGCAAGTCTGGTTTCGATTCTATCCCCTCGTTTTAATCCCTTCGCATCTCTTAAAACCTTTCCACTTGGCAAATGTAATGTTATGCTGTAGCCGCGGCTTAAAATGGAGAGTGGAGAAAGCGCCTCCAGTCTCCCAATAGTGGTATTGAACTTTTCGGATTTTATCTCAATTATATGAGAGATATTCCTATCTGCCGTCCTGATTAAATCGTCGAGCCGTTGCTCATACAATTCTACCTTCTCAAAAGGATACTTAAATGCGGGGCTATCTAGCAAGTCTTCAAGCCGACTTTCCAAAATCGAAACGGCGTTATCTAAAGAAGACCTCAGGCGAATTAAAAATCCCCTTATCCTCTCGATGAACTCCTCTTTCTTTGCAACAACCATCTCTGCAGCAGCAGAAGGAGTTGGCGCCCTCAAATCCGCCACGAAGTCAGAAATGGTATAATCCACTTCATGTCCGACTGCTGAGATTATTGGAATCTCAGAATTATAGACCGCGCGCGCAAGGACTTCCTCATTAAACGCCCATAGGTCTTCTAAACTGCCGCCGCCGCGCGCCAGTATTAATACATCGACATTTCTTAATTCATTAAAATCCGCTACTGCAATCGCAATTTCCTGCGCAGCCCCTTCGCCTTGAACCTTAACAGGATAAATTAATATCTCTAAATCCTTAAATCTCCGACGCAATATGTGTAGCATATCGCGTATAACCGCGCCTGTGGGCGATGTCGCAATCCCTATCCTCAACGGCAAAAGAGGAATCGGAACCTTATGCGCAGCGTCAAATAGCCCTTCTTTCTGTAAACGTCCCTTTAACTGCTCGAACGCAAGTTGTAATTCGCCGATGCCTTTCGGCTCTATCTTATCTACATATAACTGATACTGTCCGCTTTTATTATATACGCTTATCCTCCCGAAGCAGATAACTTTAAGTCCGTCTTTTAACTCAAATTTTATGTTCTGATTCGCGTTTCTAAAAAATGCGCAATGAATTATCGACTCCGCATCTTTCAAATCGAAATAGATATGCCCCGAAGAATAATGGAGTTTAAAATTTGAGATTTCGCCTTCGACCCAGATGCCGGGAAAAGAACTTTCGAGGATAACTTTTATCTCTCGCGTGAGCTGAGTTACTGAATAGATAAGTCGCTCTGTCTCTATTGGATTGGATGGAGACATATTAAAAATCCAAAATTTCTTCAGGCAAGCTTCTTCTGAATCCTTTTTATCGAGTGCGTCTTCCCAGTTTTTTCATCGCAAGATATTATAACGCCTTGGAGTTGAACATTCGAATCCGCCATCTCAAATCTGGTTGGCAGGCCAGTAATAAAACGCCTGATGATCTGCTCTGGCCTTCTGCCCAATACGGAATCGAACGGTCCAGTCATTCCTAAATCGGTGATATAAGCCGTCCCCTTCGGAAATATTCTTTCATCAGCAGTCTGGATGTGCGTGTGGGTTCCACAAATCGCAGTAACAAGTCCGTCTAAATACCAACATAGCGCTAACTTCTCAGAAGTCGCCTCCGCGTGTATGTCCACGATAACGATGGGCGTTTGTTCCTTTATCTTATTTACCTCTTTTATTCCAGCCTTAAATGGACATTCGACCGCCTGCATAAAGACTCGACCGACTAAATTTATTACGCCAACTTTCGCTCCCGATTTAGAATTTAAAATAATAGAGCCTATTCCCGGGGCACCCTCCGGATAATTTAGAGGCCGCAATATCCTATGCTCTTTATCTATTGCCTCTAAAATCTCTTTTCTATCCCAAATATGGTCGCCCGTCGTCAAGACATCAACTCCCATATCGAGCAATTCGCTCGCAACGTTTGGCGTCAAGCCGGCGCCGCCTGCAGCGTTTTCAGCGTTGGCGATAGTAAAATCTATTTTTTCTTCTGCCTTTATCTTTGGCAGCAAAATCTTTATCGCTTCCCGCCCTGGATTTCCAACGATGTCGCCAATAAATAAAATGTTCATAAAATAATCCTTGTTAAGTTCATTGAGTTAATAGAGTTACTTGAGTCACTTGAGTTAAAACTCAACGAACCCAATGAACTCAAAAAACTCAAGCAACTAAATTATTTCGCGTACTCTATTGCGCGTGTCTCTCGGATAACAGTTATCCTAATCTGTCCGGGATATTCCATTCCCTCTTCTATCTTTTTCTTAATCTCACGCGCCAATACTATCGCCTGCGCATCTGTAATCTTATTCGGCTCGACGATGACCCTTATCTCCCTTCCCGCCTGAATAGCATATGTCTTCTCCACGCCCTTAAAGGAATCCGCAATCTGTTCCAATTTCTCAAGGCGCTTTATGTAAGTCTCAAGCGTCTCTCGACGAGCGCCTGGGCGCGAACCTGAAACCGCATCAGCAGCATTTGCTAAAACGGTGTAAATCGAAATGGCTTGAACTTCGCCGTGGTGTCCTTCAATCGCATTTACAACCAATTCGTTCTCGCCATATTTCTTGGCGAGCTCAGCGCCTAACTTCGGATGAGCGCCCTCTACTTCGTGGCTAACTGCCTTGCCAATATCGTGGAGGAGCCCAATCCTCTTCGCTAAATTCGCATCGAGGCCCAATTCGTTCGCCATCGTGCCCATAATAAATGCAGCTTCCTTCAAATGCTCCAACGCATTCTGGCCGTAGGATGTCCTGTATTTCAATTTGCCGAGCAACTTTATGATTTCGGGATGGATGCCTCGAACGCCAACTTCAAATACAGCTTGTTCACCTGCCTCCTTAATCGAAACCTCCATCTCCTTCTTAACCTTTTCAACAACCTCTTCTATTCTGCCCGGATGTATCCTTCCGTCTTCCATCAATCGCGTCAAAGCTATTCGAGCAACCTCCCTTTTTATTGGGTCAAATCCGGAAAGGATAACGGCCTCCGGCGTATCGTCGATAATAACATCGACTCCCGTGGCTATCTCTAATGCGCGAATGTTGCGACCTTCCCTTCCGATTATTCTGCCTTTCATCTCGTCGTTTGGCAAATTAACGACAGAGACTGTTGATTCAACCGTATGCTCTGCAGCGCAACGCTGAATAGCTAAAGATAGAATTTCCCTCGCCTTCTTCTCGGCCTCTTGCCGTGTCTGCTCTTCAATGCGTTTAATCATAAGGCCTGCTTCCTGCTTCACATCCTCTTCCATCCTTGCAAGCAGTAACTTCTTCGCCTCCTCGGCGGTCAAGCCTGAAACTCTCTGCAAACTCTCCTTCTCCTCAGCTAAAAGGACCCTGTACTCCTCCTCCATAGAATGAATCTTTCCCTCTTTTACTAAAAGCGCCTTCTCGCGTTCGGTTATCTCCTTTTCTTTCTTATCCAAAATCTCAACTTTTCTATCTAAATTTTCTTCGCGCTGAATAAGGCGCTTTTCTAAATTCGTAAGCTCTGCGCGCCTATCCTTTGTCTCCTTCTCAAAATCCGCCCTGACTTTATAAAGCAAATCCTTCGCTTCAAGTTCAACTTCTTTGCGTTTCTCTTGCACTTTCCTTTCGGCATCTTCTAAAATGCTTTTTGCCTTCGACTCCGCGGATGCTATTTTTCTCTCCGCATAGAGTTTGCGCGCAAAAAAACCAAATAAAAATAAACCACTACCTACTAAAAGGTAGGGGACGAGTCCCGTTAGAGAAATTCTTTCTAACGGGACGAGCATAAAAAGTCCACTGAACATTTATAGAACCTCCTTGTGCATAGTATTTTTTAGACTTAGCAGATTAATTATGCGGTAAGTAGTTTTGTGACGGGTTGGTCGTGAGAAAGTGTAGGTAGGCGTTTTACGACCTGAAATTTAAACGCAAGCCCAATCCTTGGAACGCCATTTCGCAGGCCCACTAAGAACTTGTCGTAATAACCCATCCCTCGACCTAAGCGATTTCCATTTTTATCAAATGCTATGCCTGGTACAATCGCAAGATCAATTGAACGTGGATGGTAAATTTTCGTTGGCGCCTTAGGTTGATAAATTCCAAATGGGCCTTTAACCAAATCTTTATTGGGATCCGTAAGTTCGGATACCACCATTTTTTTCTTTCTCACATTAATAACCGGCACTAAAACCCTCTTACTTCGAACCAATGCCGCCTCGATTAAGGGGCGTGTCTCAACTTCTCCATCCTTTGAGACGTAAAACATCAAAACCTTTGCGTCCCTAAACTCAGGCGACGCCAAGAGTTTCCTTTTTATTATGAGGCTTCTTCTATACCTTTCATCCTCCTTTTGATTTTTTAATCTATTTAAAATCCTTCTTCTTAAATCGCCCTTTATCTTCTCAACCATTTATTATAAATCAAAACACGATTTAGTCAAGCAAAATTGCTTGCGGTGAAACCCTAAGCAATTTTGCGCAGCCCGCCGCAGCCAATCTTGCCATCTTTGCATTCACAGGCGCAAGGCAGATAAGAATATAATTTCCTATTCCCCTTCGTGCCCTTCGTGATGTTCTTCCTCTTTTAATTTTATCTCTGGGAATTCCTTTTCTCGCCCTGACTTTACCAAATAGTCCTTTATTGCCGCCTTTAATGCATCCTCTGCCAAAACCGAGCAATGCATCTTAACCGGTGGAAGCCCTCCCAGCGCTTCAGCGACAGCCCTGTTTGAAGTCTCCAACGCCTCAAGAATTGTCTTTCCTTTAACCATCTCAGTCACCATCGACGATGTACTGATAGCGGCGCCACAACCAAACGTCTTAAATTTCACGTCGACAATTCTGTCATTTTCAATTTTCACATAAAGCCGCATAATATCCCCGCAGTTATGAAGAATAGCGGAGTCCGTGACAAATGAGTGGTCGTGCTCTACTTCTAAATTATATACCTCACCTCGATAAGGAACCTTTTCAATTCTTTTTATCGGAGTATAATAAAACTTATCGTCGTACCAAGATTTATGAGGCGCTTTCTTCCGTTTAGGCAAATTAATTTTAATCCTAACTATCTCGCTTAACTTCTTTAAGGAATTATCCTCTTTTACATAAATACAGTAATTTTCTTTATGGATTCCTTGTTCCTTAACAGTCAAAAAACTAAAGATAACCTTTTGCCTCAAAAGCAACAATTTCGTTTGAGTAGCAAGTTGTTTTGATATAGTTACAAATTTGGCGGTTTCGCTATTTATATAACCGTCTCCGCGCCATAAACCACAAAGTATTTGCTGCTGTTTTTCAGGCGGCAAACTCAACATCCATTGTGGTAGATGTTTATTTGCTGCTCCTCTACCAAATGTCCTTTCAAAAAATCTCGCTAATCGCGCGCTATAATATGTTATAGTCGTAGCATTGCGTCTTGTGACAATATTTGAAGGCTGCAAACCAAAAGTTACTTCCATAATCCATCCTATATCCTCTATATATTCTCTTTCCTTTGAACTAAAAATAAATTCCAGCGTGCCCTTACATTTCTCGGTTCTTAAGTGCCCTTCGGCTAAATAATAACCCGCTAATCTCAAAAAGAGGGCATCTACCTTTATTTCACCGGGTAAACTTTTGCTTTTGAAATCCCATTTTGGCTTTTCTACATCTAATCTTATTGTCTTTTTATCTTCTATCTCCTGAGGGATAGGATATAATATGACGTCGCCCTTCTTTAATTCTTCTGCACAATACCAATCCGGAATAAGCTTCTTATATCGAGAAAATTTATGTGAAATTTTGTTCATCCTTAAAGCGAGAATATGATGTTCCGGCGTAGTTTGGGTGAGCCCAAGATTATGAACCGCGATAGAATATAATGAGCCATTATAAGGCTTTCTTGAGATGTGAGAAATTTTATGATATCTTCCGTCGGAACTTAGCACTCTTTCGTTAAGTGCCAAATTCCGTATGCGTTCGGCTTTAAAATTTGCATGGACTACTGTGTCCGGAGGCACGCACACTGGATTCCCGACGGTTCCGACTCCGTTGGCGTCGGGCAGTTCGCCGACGTTTCTGGGGTTCATAAAATGGTCCATAACTTTATCTGAATATTGTCCGTCCATAGCGGTATATTATAATACTAAAAAAAATGTCGGATTTCAATAGAAAAAGGGCTGGCGCCTTTATAAAAAACTTGGTCAAAATTACTGCCAGCCCTATTATTTGCTTACGGTCTTACTTTATTGGCCTTATATCCAAATAATTAGATAGGCCAGGAGTAGCTTTGCTTAAGGCCAAAATTATAAACCAGCATACGAGCATGCTCGCGGAAATAACTACTCCCAACAGTAGATCTTTAACTATATTCTCCGAAACGAGAAATAACTCTCCATTCCAGAGATGGTCAATTACACCAAAAAGTGCGCCACCATAAAACATTAAATTAAGCCACCAAATTTTTGGCTCCCTCTTCTTGCGCCATACAAGCGAGGTAATCACAGCGCCTGCTAGCGGGATGGCATAACACATCTTTCTTCACCTCCTCCTAAAAAGTGTAGACAAAGGTAAAAATTACAGAGTCATTTGCATCGGTATTTGTGCCGATTAAAGTGCGTTGATATGCCAAAAGCGTCTGAATTTTATTGTTCGACCAACCGATGCCAGGAGCTACTGTAAAATAATCTATATCGGAATCGGCAATTTTTGTGCCGTCCTGTTCTTTATCGCCTTGTAAAAATCCATTAAATTCCAATATCAAATTAAATCCTTTTGGCAAGAAATGCTCAAAGCCAAAGTCATAATTTAAATATCTTCCATATCGCGTCTTGACCCCATCTACCGTCGTCTCCAAAGGAAGACTATAAATGGCGTCGAGATGAAATATAAAGGGCCTTATCTTCTTGGTTAAATTTATCCCATAGCCGTGGTCATAGGAACCCCCGCCAGATGTTGCGCCCATTAAATCCGTCCCAAGTTTATCTGGGTCGGCTTTTTCGTATTTTCCCGTTGGAAATTTTAATTGAAATAGACCTGTGATGTGAGGAAGATAAGAATTTTCTTCAACAGCGCAATATCGCAGGAAAAGATAGCTATCTCCGAAGCCGTACGAATGGGCATCGCTTCCGCTTTGTTTTGCATAATTTTCCTGATAAACTGTCTGCCCGTCTATCTCTAATCTGTCGGTCAATCCATATTGTGCAAATAACTGTTGCTGGAATTGATATTTCTTATCACCATCGGACAATGAGTCGTAATTTCCTTCTGAATTAAATGTGCCGCGAGTTCGGTTGTAAAAGAAAAATGGCTGAATCACAAATTTGCCTTTGCCGCAAAGCGGCGCTGTCCAAGTAGTAACCGGCCCTGCCGAAATCGGATTCCATTCATCCTTTTCACTATTGCCATCGTGACTTGCAAAAGAATTATTTGTATAATTCATTAATACAAGACCTGCCGCAACTAAAATTGCTGAAATTGTGCCTCGCATAATCTATTTAGATTACCTCCTTTCCAGTCGTGGCCATAGCGAAACCTGCGTGCTTTACGCCTTTCGAAGATTTTAACTTCCCATATAATTCTTCGATTTCCTTTGGCCTGCCCTTTGTTATTATTACCTCCAAACAGTTATCGTCATCCAAATGTATGTGTTGGGTAGAAAGTATATTATCGTGATAATCGTGTTGAATATCTATCAAACGATTTACCAATTCTCTCTTGTGATGATAATAAACCAATGTTATCGCGCCGGTAACCTCTCTGCTCTCCTGCCATTCTTTTTTAACCAAATCCTCCCTTATCAAGTCGCGTATCGCCTCGGAGCGGTTGGTATATTTGCTCTCCTTGATGCGTTCATCAAATTTACGAAGCAGTTGCTTTTCTAAAGAAATACCAAACCTCACCAAATTTGACATGATGAACCTCTTTACTTCGTGTTACGATTATAAAAATCGTAACACAATTTTTGGTAAATGTCAAGGATTTTTTTACCTTCTTCTTACGTAGATATCTCGCAGCGCTTCCTTATCGAGGGCGATTTGGGTCTCGCCGATTTTTATTACATATGAGGGGAAAGTCTGATGGATGATTATCGTTGCGCCAGGGATAATGCCCATAGAAGTCAATTTATCAAGACGTGAATGGTGTTTCGTCGTAATGTATGCGACCCTCGCCTTTGTCCCAGCTTTTAATTCCGCAAGGGAAACTATTACGCTTTCCAGCTCTTTCTTCGCTCTTTTGCAACAATCGCCTTTCGGTATGGGTTTTCCATGAGGACACTCGACTGGATGGCCTAAAAGCGTACAGATAGATTCGGTAACCTCTTGCGAAAGACAATGCTCAAATGTACACGCATTAGATTCCATATCCGGGGATTTGAGTTCCAGCACATCCGTAAATAACCGTTCCGCTAAACGGTGGCTCCTTATGATATCGCTTGCCTTCTTTTCGCCTTCCGCCGTTAAAAGGACGTTTCCGTCTCTAATCGATAAAAACCCACAACGCTGCATCTCTTCGATGTCTTCTCTTGTAACCTTTATCTCGGCACACACCAAAAGCCCATCGACATTTAGAATTCCTTCCTCCCTTTTAATCCACGCCTGTTCTAATATCTCGTCGCGTTTGGTTTCATCCATTTTATTTTCTCCTTAAAATATTATAACAGATTTATATTGATGAGCCGTAATACGTAATTTAAAAACCCGCCGAATAAAAATGCATATGGAAATATAAAAAGTATCATAATGATTGCCGCCCGCATGCCGCGTTCTTTTATCGTAACGAAAAATTGCGCGATGCATGGAACAAACAAAGTTATCGTAACGACGCTTACCAATACTTGAATAGGGTCTAATAATCCGTCTTTCTGTAAAACATAAAGCCCTGCCGTACCATAGTCCCGTCTTAAAAATCCGACGATAAATGCCGCCGTCGCCTTTATGGGCAAGCCTAAAAATCCAACGACAACAGGGGCAGCTGCCTTCTCTATTAAGACAAGAAGGCCGATCTTATCCGCAAAGAACAAAATCAGCGTTCCCAATATAAATAAAGGAACTGCTTCTTTTAAATACCATTTAATCCTCGCTGCCACCTTTAAAAAAATATTCGAAAGCTGAGGCACTCTAATCGGCGGAATCTCTAAAATAAAATCGCCACGCCGCCCTCGCAATAATTTATTCGCGATAGCTCCTACCAAAAGCAAATTCAATACAATAACTAAAGCCCAAACCAAAGATGCCTTCCAAGAAATACCCGCCAACATTGAAAGTATGACTCCCAATTGAGCGGAGCAAGGTATAGCCAATGCCAGAAGCAAAGTGGCGATAATCCTCTCTTTCTTCGTCTCCAAAATCCTCGTCGTCAAGGTCGCCATAGTATCGCAGCCAAAACCCAATACCATCGGAAGAACCGCTTTCCCATTTAGCCCCATTAAATTAAATATCTTGTCAACCATAACCGCAATCCGCGGTAGATAACCCGAATCCTCCAAAATCCCAAATGCAATGAAGAACGTGCCGACTATAGGGAAAATTATCGCAATTGCATAGGTGATGGCCATAGTTATAATGCCGTATTCACCGACTAACATCTCCTGAAAAAACTTTATCGGAATTAAAAATTCAACCGCTTTTGCCGCCCAAGGATTTAAGAATTTGCCGAATATAACGTTTTCCAAAAAATCTACCAATGTGCCGGCGCCGAATTCTCCGACGAGTTTATAGACAGCGACTAAAACTATCGCAAGAAAAGGAATCCCCCATAAAGGATGCATCATAACCCGTCCTAATTTCTCGGCGAATTCTTCGGCAGGGATATGTTCCCTTGAAAAGGCCTGTTCTGAAATCCTCGCTATGGCATCGTAACGTTTTTTTGTTATTACGAAACTCAATGGCCGCGAAAATTTCGCTTGAAGGTGCTTTACGATGTTACTTATTTTATGTATGAGTTCGCCATCAAATCCCTTAGTGATAAGATAATCCTTCAACGTCTCGTCTCTGGAAAGCAAAATAAGACAGGCCGCTCGTTTATCTATTCCTAGCTCTGGCAATAAAGATGAAATTTCTGCAACAGCAGATTCGATATCTTTTCCGTAATCTATCTTAAAAATTGACCTGGAAGGATTCGAAATTGCATGAATGAGTTTAGGCAAACCTATCTTCTCCGTCGCTACTGTCTCAACGCATTCTATTCCTAAAATATCATTAAGTCGAGCTAAGTCTATCTTTATGCCACGCTCCGTTGCTTCATCGAACATATTTAAATCCAAGACCAACGAAATCCCCATTTCGATTAATTGAAGGGTAAGAAGAAGCGAACGCTGTAAGTTCTTTGCGTCGGCAACTACAACAGCAATGCGATCACCTTCCTCCAAAAGTATATCGCGGGTGACCCGCTCGTCTTCGGAGCGTGGAACCAAACTGTTTACGCCGGGCGTATCTATACAAATTGCATCTCTATGACCAAAGTTTGTCCTTCCATATGCTACCTCAACCGTTGTGCCGGGATAGTTTGAAACGGTAACATACTTGCCTGTCAAAAGGCCAAATACGACCGATTTTCCCACATTGGGGTTTCCGATTAGAATAATCTTCCTTTTGCCCTTTATATCTATTTCGCGCTTCTCGTGCTCGTGCATTTTTATCTTCCCTTCTTAATTGAGACTTAATCTCAATTAGTATACCAAAAAAATAAAACTTATCAAGATAAAACTTTAGAGACGTTTTCCTAGACAGTTTCCCGATTGGTTCGGAAAGCGTCTCTAAAACACTATTTTCCTAATAATTCCTTGATATCTTTTTCAAAAACCGCCTTCGGCTGAAAGCCGATGTACTTTTTTGCTATCGAGCCCTTTTTATCGACGATGAACGTTGTGGGTATCGCTCGAATGTCACCGTAATTTGATTCAACATTTCCATCGGTAAGCAAAACCGGGTAATTCATCTTCATATTTTCGTAAAATGGCTTTACGGATTTTATCCCATCTCTATCGACGGAGATCCCGATAATCTGTAACCCCTTTTTGCCATATTCGTTTTGCAGTGCGATAAAATCTGGTATCTCTTCCCTGCACGGCGGACACCACGTCGCCCAGAAATCTAAAATTATAACCTTGCCCTTGTAGTCGTTTAAACTGACGTTTTTGCCGTTTATGTCTTTCAAAGTAAATTGCGGCGCAGTTGAGCCGATATTTTGCGCGGTTACATTATAAGCCAAGGCAAAAACAAAAATTAACCCGATTATCAAAAACGCTACCCTTTTCATTTTGTCCTCCTTTCTACCTGTTAAATAATTTATCCAACGGCGAAAACCACGTTGCGAGATAACTGGTAAGCACGCCAAAATAATCCGTAAAAATCATAGTTCCAATTACAACTATGAATAAGCCGCTTATAACAGAAATTATCTTAAGATACTTTTTTATCCTCTGAAAATAGACGAGAAAATTATTTATAAGCGCACTGGATATAAAAAAGGGAAGCCCTAGGCCTAACGAATAACTCAAAAGAAGCATAACGCCTTTTCCAATCTCATCTGCGGTTGAACCTAAGATTAAAATCGACGATAAAATCGGACCAACGCAAGGGGTCCAACCTAAAGAAAACGTTGCGCCGACTAAAAATGAACCCAAAAAACCCAATGGCTTTGCCTTTAACTCCAATTTCTTCTGCCGTTCCAAGAAACTTAAATTAATCAGCCCTGCGATGTGAAGACCGAACAGAATTACAATAATGCCGCCTATCTTTTTAATTATATTTTGATATTGCGTTAGAAACTTGCCCAAAAACGTAAAAGATGCGCCCAATAGGACGAAGACAACCGTAAATCCAGCTATGAATAAAAGCGAATGGGAAACCGTAAGGAACCTCACTCTTTTAGGAAGCACCTGTTGAGTTAGCTCCCCAAATGTTATTCCAGTTATGTAGGAAATATATGAAGGTATTAATGGGAACACGCAGGGGGAAAGAAAAGACAACACCCCGGCAAAAAAGGCGACTAAAACGGTTACGGGCTCTTGTCCTTGATTCATATATTATATCCTTAACCGGTTCAGTCTGGTCTCATCGAACGGCTTGGCATTTAAATAGTTATAATCTTCTTTTGGAAATCTATGGTACCTTATCTTGACCTCGCCGAGTTTCGTATGGCCCAACGCATATCTGGCAGTAATTGAAGCCGCTTCATTAATAAATTCGCCGTTCGTCGAACCGCGCAAAATCGCAAACGGGCCTTTTGGCTCCTCGGCATATAGTACCACATCACCTTCTCTTTTTAAAATCTCAATCCTATTATTTTCCCATTCGTTTCTTCCGACCACAAGTTTTATTTGAGGCGCAAACTTAAAATGCCGGCCGTATTTTAAAAGAGTTACGTCCGCAAGATTAAAATTGGGATTATATTTAAACAAATCCTTCATCCGTCGCGCAAAGCCTTTATCGGTGAGTAAACAGCCGCCGCTTGCGCAAGGGTAATTCTTTATTCCAACTTCCTTCGCCAACGAAATCTGAGGTTTTCTCGAACGCCCAGATATCGCCAAAAGTCTACTTCTATCGACTATGCCTTGTTCTTCTGAAATAGTCGTAGGCAGCAACTTCGCTGAAAGGGGCCTTAACAAAAAACCTCGAAGCCCGCTATCGCGTTCGATTATGTGCATCGCATCTTTTCTCTGCGACATCGGCCGCTCGCCTAACACTTCTCCTGTAAATATAAACGATGCGCCGGATTCTTCCATATATTGTTTCGCCTTTTTGAAAAAGAATATGCGGCAATCAAGGCAGGGATTCATTCCGCTTCCATACCCGTACTTTGGCTTTTTGACAACTTCTAGATATTCTTCAGATAGGTCCATTACTTTAAGCGAAATACCAAGTTGTTCAGCTGCCTTCTGAGAAGCAAGGCAAGTAGAACTTTTTGATGTACAAGTGCAAAAGGCCGTAACGTAATTTACTGCCTCAACCTCAATCCCTTGCTCGAGTATTAATTTCGCAGCCAAGGTGGAATCCAAGCCACCGCTTAATAAACCTATTGCCTTTGCCTTCTTTTCCATAACGACTCTATGCGCTCCTTAAAAACCTTCTCAAATCCTATCTCGGTCGGCTCATAATAAATCACTTTCTTAGGGGTATATTCTTGCTCGACGAAATGTCCCTTAAAACTATGCGCGTATTTATAACCCTTACCATGTCCTAACCTCTCGGCGCCATAATATGAAGCGTCCTTTAGATGCGTCGGGACCTCAAGCGTCCGACCCTCCTTAACATCCTTTAATGCTTTCTCAATGCCCAGATAGGCGGAATTGGATTTTGGCGCACACGCAATATAAACGCAAGCTTCCGCAAGTGGAATTCGACACTCCGGAAGCCCCACAAATTCTGAAATCTGAAAAGCCGCATTTGCAATAACTAATGCTTGGGGATCGGCAAGTCCAACATCTTCCGCCGCACATATTACGATTCTGCGCGCGATAAATCTCGGGTCTTCGCCTGCGTATAACATCTTAGCCAGCCAATATAATGCCGCATCCGGGTCTGAGCCACGCATCGATTTTATAAAAGCCGAAATTGTATCATAGTGAGCATCTTCATCCCTATCGTAAACAACGGCTTTCTTCTGAATTGACTCACAAGCCGCCTCTAATGTTATGTGAATAGTTCCATCCTTTGATTTTGGAGTCGTAAGCGCTGCAACTTCTAATCCGTTTAAGGCACGCCGCGCGTCTCCATCGGATAACTTAGCTAAAAATTCTAACGCCTTTTTATCCAGCCGAAGCGGCAGTCTCCCTAATCCTCTTTCCTTATCTCCCAAAGCGTTATTTAATATCGTTAAAAGTTCGCTTTCGGATAACGGCTTTAATTCGAAGACTAAAGAGCGAGATATAAGTGGTGCCGCGATTGAAAAGAACGGATTATGCGTAGTCGCCCCAATCAATGTGACTACGCCTTCCTCCACATCGGGCATCAGCACATCTTGCTGCGCTTTATTAAACCTATGGAGCTCATCGATAAAAAGTATGGTCCTCTTATTGTAAACCGAGCGCCTCTGTTTAGCAGCATCTATCTCTCTTCTTAATTCCTGCACGTTTGAAGTAGTCGCATTGATTTGAACAAAATGAGATTTCGTTATATTGGAAATTACATGTGCCAAAGCGGTCTTACCCGTCCCAGGTGGCCCATATAGAATCAAGGAAGTAATCCTATCCGCTTCTATCGCTCGCGTTAAGAGCCTGCCAGGACCTAAGATATGGGTTTGGCCCACGAATCCCTTTAAATCCCTCGGCCTCATCCTGAGCGCGAGCGGCTCATCTTTTGCTCTCTTTTTCCGCTTCTCTTCAAATAAATCCTTCTTATCTGTGTAATCTGTGTTTTTCATCTGCGTAATCTGTGTTTCAAAAAAAATCCCCGCTATGCCGTCTGGTTTGACAATGTTATGAACCTAATTTTATAGGTGGGTGCCCTCTTAAAGTTTCATGTTTCCCCAACAAAGTTGAGGTTTACAATCCACGTTTAAAGTTAGGCTCCCTTTTATTTTGATGTTGGCTCAAAATACGTCAAACAAAAACGCGCATAGCAGGGAATCTAATTTTCAAATCTAGTATACCATAAGGTAGGAGAAAAAACAAGTCAAGTAAAGAAAAAATCTTAACGTATCTTTGCGTTCAAAGTTTGAGCCAATACCTCTCTTAATTTTATATCGAGCCTATTTACTTCCTCGTCGGTCAAGGTCCTGTCAGAAGCCCTATATTCTATCGAGTATAAGATGCTCTTTGAGCCCTTTGGAATTTGTTCACCACGATATAAATCGAATGGCTTAACAGAAACCGCCAAATCGCCGCAAGTCTTTCTAATTGTACTTATGATTTCGCTGTTCAGGATTTTTTCATCGACGATTAATGAAATATCGCGTATTATAGACGGATATTTTGGAAGTCCAGAAAATTGGCTTTCAAGTTTTATATGGGGGGCAACTAACTCTAAATCCAATTCGCTTAAGAAAATCGGATTACTTATATCGTATATATCTAAAATTGCTACGTCTAACTTTCCCAATATGCCGACATCCTTGCTGTTGACTTTTATTGCCGAAGATATCGAAGGCGATAACAGCGGATGGGATTTAGCAACGAATTCATATTTTGAGATTCCTAACCTTTCAAACAACGCTTCGACAATACCTTTCAAATCAAAGATATCTACTATTTCTTTCACCTGCCAATCTTTTGTCCTCATTCCACATAATGCTATTGCCAAAGTATTTTTCTCAAAAGGTTCGCCGCTTGTTTTACAAAAATAGGATTTACCCAACTCGTAAATTCTAATATCCGAGATTTTCCTGTTTATATTATAAGCAATAACATCCAAAAGCCCCGGCAAGAGAGACGGGCGAAGCACCTCGGTTTCTGAACTTAAGGGGTTCTTTACCTTCAATAATTGGCCTTCGCTAAAATTTAAATTATTAATATAAACGCCACTGCTGCCTAGGCCATAGGTAATTGCTTCATTTAATCCAAATCCAACGAGAGTACGCCTTATCAAATCCTCTATAATCCTATCCTCGCTTTTCTGGCTTCCTTTGCCCCACAGAGGAATTCGCGATAAGGTTTCGGGAACTTTATCATAACCGTAGATGCGCACAATCTCCTCTATCAAATCTATCTCACCTTCGAGGTCTCTCCTAAAAGAAGGAACTATAATTTCTAGTGAGTCCTTTGTCTTCTGCTTTACTTTTAACTCGAGGCGCT
Source organism: uncultured Planctomycetia bacterium (assembly GCA_964625025.1). Classification (GTDB taxonomy): domain Bacteria; phylum Omnitrophota; class Gorgyraeia; order Pluralincolimonadales; family CAZUZR01; genus CAZUZR01. The sequence continues at coordinate 28,972 of CAZUZR010000012.1, forward strand.
TCAATATAGCGACGCACTTTGAGGTAGCGATATTCATACCTAAAATTTTATTAGCCTTTGAGACCGTCAAATTAATCACTGTCGGCCTCGTTTTCCTTATGCCCACATCCGCCGGCGGTGATATCGCTTTCGCTTTCGCCAAATCGCAAATAAGTTGTGTCGCTTTATTCGATGCCAACAAAACCCCATCTAAATCAACGCCCCTTTCAAACCTGTATGAAGACTCAGTCAAAATCCCCAATTTTTTAGAAGCCCGTCTAATCGTCGGAGGATCAAAATAGGCGCTCTCTAACAAAATCCGCTTCGTCGAAGAAGTTACCTCAGAATCCTTCCCTCCGATAACCCCTGCGATTGCAACTGGCTTTTTAGAATCTGCAATTACCAAAGTATTCTCATCCAATTTTCGCTTTAGGCCGTCTATCGTTACTATCTCCTCGCCTTTCTTAGCTTCCCTTACGATTATTTCGCCGCCGTCTAATCTATCGTAATCAAAGGCGTGTAAAGGCTGACCCAATTCCAGCAAACAGAAATTCGTTATATCCACTATATTATTCACTGGCCTAAGTCCTGCCGATTGGATTTTGTCAATCAGCCATTTTGGCGAAGGGTTAACTACAATTTCATCTATAATTCGGCCGACGTATCTTAAACATCCTCGTTTTCCCTCTATCTTAATCGCCGGCTTCTGTAACTTCGCATTTTTTAACGAATTTATCTTTATAGGCTTTAACTTCAAACCAAAAATTCCATGAATCTCCCTTGCAATGCCATAGATGCTCAAGCAATCCGGCCGATTCGAAGTAACCTCTATCTCAAAAATATAATCGCCATCCTTGTCGTCGATAGATTTGACTTCCAAGCCAGCCATAATTAATCTACCGGCCAGCTCTTTCGGCTTTAGATGAATATTTACATAATCTTTTAACCAGTCATAAGATACCTTCATTTAAACTGCTCCAAAAATCTTAAATCATTTTCGAAGAATAATCTTATATCATTAATCCCATATTTTAACATCGCGATACGCTCAACTCCCATTCCAAAAGCATAGCCGGTTACTTCCTCGGGATTATATTTAACTGCCTTAAAGACATTCGGATGAACCATACCGCATCCTAAAATCTCAAGCCATCCCTTTCTGCCGCACACGCTGCAGCCTGAGCCGCCACAAATGATGCAGGAGATATCAACCTCTGCGCTCGGCTCAGTAAATGGAAAGTAGTGTGGCCTAAATCTCATCTTCACCTTCTCGCCAAAGTACCCTTTTACAAAAACTTTTAAAGTCCCTTTTAAATCCGCGAAGGTAACGTCATCTCCGACAACCAAGCCCTCGATCTGATGGAACATAAAAGAATGCGACGCGTCAACCGCATCCGGCCGATATACTTTACCCGGAACTATTATCTTAAACGGGGGTTTTTCGTCTTCCATAAATCTGACCTGAACAGGTGAGGTATGGCTTCGCAATAATAGTCGATGGTCGATAGTCGATAGTCCACTATTTTGGGGTTTCTTCTGTGGGCTGTGGGCTGTGGGCTGTGGACTCCCTATGTAGAACGTATCAAAAGCATCCCGCGAAGGATGGTCAAGCGGAATATTTAATGCCTCAAAATTATAAAATTCCGTCTCAACTTCAGGACCTTCGACGACCTTAAAACCCAATCCTAAAAATATCTCGCAGATTTTATCTATTGTTTTAATGATGGGATGTTTTGTGCCGATAGAGGGCTTAAAGCCAGGGAGCGTTAAATCAACTACCTCTTCAGATAAACTCGTTCTTTTCGAAAGCTCGTTTTGTTTCAACTTCAATAATTCCTCTACTCGTCCTTTCAGCAAATTTAACTCAGAGCCAGCTTTGGGTTTATCCTCATGAGGTAAGGTTGTAACTTGTTTAAACAACTGCGCTATCAGGCCTTTTCTACCTAAATATTTTATCCTTAAATTATCAAGCGCTCCTAAATCGCTCGCTAATGATATTTCGCCCTGCGCTTCGACCTCTATCGATTTGATATTATCTAACATTTTACCTTAATTTCGCTATGGCTTCGTCCGTACCTATGACTATTAATTTGTCGCCCTCTGCCACGACGTCATTGGCGGCTGGAGAAATATTAATCTTCTCGCGCTCTTCAAATCCCTTTTCTGACTTAATCTTCATCTTTCTTTTTATTGCGATGACGTTTAAGTTATATTTAGCGCGGACATCCAATTCCCTCAATGACCTACCAATAAAATCTTTTGGCGGCGGAATCTCAAAGATGGAATACTCCGGGGATAAATCTATATGTTCAATTATCTCAGGGGAAACCAAAGCATTTGCAAGCCTGATGCCCATATCCCGTTCGGCGAAGATAACCTTCGTTGCCCCGATCTTCTCTAAAACCCTGCCGTGAATTTCGGTCATCGCCCTGGCGACTACCTCTTTTATTCCGAGCTCCTTTAATGTAACGGTAACCAAAATCGATGCCTCTATATCAGCGCCTATTGCAACGATAGCACAATCAACGTTTTGAATACCCACCGCCTTCAATGCCTTCTCGTCTGTCGCATCTATCGTAACCGCATGAGCAACATATTCAGATGCATCCTGAACCCATTGCTCATCTGAATCTATCGCAAGGACCTCATATCCCTTCTCGCTCAGCGTCTTTGCAACGGCAGAGCCGAATCTCCCTAACCCTATCAC
>CAZUZR010000013.1:0-265 GCA_964625025.1 uncultured Planctomycetia bacterium
GCTATTGATATTGGTGGTTGTAATCGCAACATTAGATACGTTGAATCTAAGGGTTGCAGCGGAATTATTGGATAAGGTTGTTCTATACGTTCCCAATGTCATAGCCGGCATATTCATCTTGGTGTTGGGTATGTTCTTTGCGGCCTTACTTGGTTCTGTTGTGAGGACGACGGCATCGAACGCTGGGATAACGTATGCAAAGAATTTGGGTCAGATAACGCAGGTCGCTGTCGTTGTCTTTACTGTGTTAATTACTTTGAGCCAA
>CAZUZR010000013.1:275-25364 GCA_964625025.1 uncultured Planctomycetia bacterium
TTAGAACAGTAATATTAGACCAAGCGATATTGCTTTTGTTGGCGTCGTCGGGATTAGGTTTGGCGCTTGCATTTGGACTCGGCTCCAAAGATATCGCCGGCAAGATAGTGTCCGAGCTGGTCGATAAATGGAAGAAGAGATAAGGAGGAAGTCGTAGTAAAAATTGAAAAGTTTTGGTGAGGTTTCTCAGGAAGGGACTTCAAAAGAAGGGGGAAGTCCCTTCTTTTTTTGTCTCAAAATATAAAATTATGGCACATATTGTGAGGAAGAAGAGAAGGCGACACAAGATAGTGGGTTTGACCTACGACCTGAGGGATGAATACGTCTTCAAAAAGGGCGACCCAGAAGATGCTAACGCCGAGTTCGACCATCGGGGGACTATAGAAGTAATAGAAGAAGCGATAGAATCGGCTGGGCACAAGGTCATCAGAATTGGCAATGTAAATAATCTTCTTCGCCGATTAAAAAATTTAAACGTAGATATCGTATTTAATATATCTGAAGGTATTTTTGGGCGCAATCGCGAGTCGCAAGTGCCCATCATCTTAGAGATGATGGGGATTCCTTTTGTCGGCGCAGATGGTTTAACATCGGGGCTTACATTAGATAAGGTTATGGCTAAGAAGGTGTTAATTTCAGAGGGGATTCCGACGCCGGAGTTTTTTGAGATATCAAATTTAAAGAGCGTAAACGGAGTAGGTATAGGTTTTCCTTTGATCGTAAAGCCCAGATATGAAGGCTCGAGCAAGGGCATAAGCGATAGTTCCGTAATAAACGACGTCCGCCATTTAAGGAAACAAGCGGATTGGGTTATAAGGACTTATAAACAACCTGCTTTGGTTGAAAAATTCATAACAGGTTCTGAGTTTACCGTCCCCATTATTGGCAATGAACGCCCTAAGGTCTTGCCTGTGGTTCAAATCAGGATAGACGGAAAATTATATTTAGGCGATTTATGTTATACATTTTCAAGGATAAGGTCAGATGCGCTTGATTACGTTTGCCCAGCACGAATCTCCAAATCCCTCGATAAAAAAATAAAGGAGGTGGCTCTTAAGGCTTATCAGGCGGTTGAGTGTAGAGACTTTGGCAGGGTCGATATAAGGGTCGATAAGCGGTCAAATCCCTATGTATTGGAGATAAATCCGCTTCCTTCGCTTTCGACGGCAGATGTATTTATGACGGTTTCGGAATATTTAGGGATGTCCTACGATAAGATGATAAACGCGATATTAAATTATGCTTTGGAAAGGTATGGGATGAACTAAAAGATGGGATTAAAAGTAGCGCTTACCTATAATTTAAAAAGGGAGATTAAGAATAGCGATTTGCCGGCAGATTATTATTCGGAGTTCGATAGCGAGGAGACGATAAAATCGATTGTAAGTGCCCTCCGTTTAGGTGGTCATGAAGTATTTTTAGTTGAAGCGGATAAGGGGCTTTTGAATTGGTTTCAGAATAATAAAGTAGATATCGTATTTAACATAGCGGAGGGGCTACGCGGCGAATCGAGGGAATCTCAGGTGCCTGCGATATTGGACTTTTTGAATATCCCCTATACCGGCTCAGGAGTACTGACGTTGAGCGTAGCGCTTAACAAGGCATTGACTAAAAAATTGTTGAAGCAGGCCAAGATTCCGACGCCAAAATATAAATTATTTAAGATGCGAGAAGATATTTCAGACTTTGACTTAAAATATCCTTTGATAGTCAAGCCAAATAGCGAGGGTTCTGCAAAAGGCATTGCCATTTCAAGCGCGGTTCGCAATAAAATGGAACTTATGCGCGAGGTCGAACGGATATATAGCGCTTATAATCAAGAGATACTGGTCGAGGAATTTATAGATGGCAAGGAGTTGACCGTTGGGATATTAGGAAATGGCTCACCATTTGTTTTGCCTGTTCTCGAGATAGATTTTTCAAGCTGTAAACCATCCGGCGAATATTTCTATACTTGGAAGGTCAAGGAATACGAGAAAGAAGTTGAAGAGTGTTTGGGTTTAACTCCGATTTGGCATTGCCCAGCCAGATTGAGCGAGGAGGAAAATCGCAAGGTAATAGACGTTGCTTTAAAGGCTCATTTTGTTATTGGCTGCGTAGACTTCTCGCGCATCGATATAAGGTTAAGCGTTGATGGCACACCTTATGTACTGGAGGTAAATCCATTGCCGGGTTTAGACCCGAAGGACTCTAATCTTCCGTATATAGCTAAATGCACTGGTTTAAGTTACGCAGATTTAATAAATAAAATTTTGGAATTGGCATTGGAGCGGCACAGATCCCGCCCTTTCTACAAAGAAGCGGCTCTTAGGTAGCAAGAAAGAGCAGGATAAATTGAAAAACCAAGACTCGGCCTTAGAGGAAAGGAGCCTACATTGATAAACGGCACCAGTCCCGTAAGAAATAAAATTTCTAACGGGACAAGCACATCAGCTGAACGCTTGTCTGCCGACAGGCAAGATTGGCAGGATGTTTCAGAGAGCGATTGGGAAAATTGGCATTGGCAGCTTCGAAATAGGATAATGACTTACGATGGTTTAAAGGATATAATTCAACTTATTCCGTCGGAAGAGCTCGCAGTTAAGAAGACGAAGGCAAGATTGTTGATGGCGATACCCCCCTATTGGGCATCGCTTATGGAGCCGACAAGGCCCACCTGCCCTATAAGGAGACAAGCCGTCCCTATGGCAGATGAATTCAATATCTCGCCTTACGATATGGAAGACCCTTGTGGCGAGGATAAAGATTCACCTATTCCCGGATTAGTACATAGATACCCAGATAGAGTTCTGCTTTTGGTCACTGAGAAATGCGCGATGTATTGTCGGCATTGTACTCGCCGAAGGCTCGTCGGCTCTGAGGCGCATCTGCCATCGCCGGGAAATTTAGATTTGGCGTATGAATATATTAAATCGAATCGCAGGATTAGAGATGTGTTAATATCCGGCGGTGACCCATTGATGTTGCCGGATGAGATGATAGATGAGATGTTAAATAATTTAAGGGCCATACCACACGTGGAACTGCTTCGCATAGGGACGAGGATGCCGGTTACTCTTCCGATGAGGGTAACGGAAAATCTACTGTCTATTTTTAAAAGGCATTCCCCGATATGGGTTTCCTTACATTTCAATCATCCGAAGGAGATTACCAAGCGCGTCAAAAAGGCGTGCGATATGCTTTCCGATGCAGGGATTCCATTAGGCAGCCAGACCGTCTTATTAAGAGGAATAAACGACAGACCATATACGATGAAGAGGTTGATGCACGAGTTATTAAAGATGCGCGTTCGCCCCTATTATATCTATCAATGCGACCCCGCCAAGGGCATAAGCCATTTTAGGACCTCGGTTGCGGTCGGAATAAATATCATGGAGAAATTGCGAGGACATACATCTGGTTATGCGGTCCCCACTTTTGTCGTGGATGCCCCTGGTGGAGGCGGGAAAATCCCGGTTGCGCCAAATTATGTAATTTCGCAAGCGAAGGGCGTATTTACCTTGAGAAATTACGCCGGCAAAATATTTACCTACCATGAACCAGTCGAAGAAGCGCAGATAAGACGTATTGCGCCCCAACAAGATAAAAAAGAAGAAAAACCAGCAGAAACGAAGCCGCTGCGTAATTTCGCTGCATAATTTCACGCCGCACATTCTTACTCCGTAGCGTATCTTCGTAGCAGGAAGGTGCGGGGTTCACTTAAAACTTCAAGGTAATTGATGTGAAAATAGCATTTATTGGCTTACCCGATAGCGGCAAGACCACCGTATTCAATGCGTTATCCCACCAAAATATCTCGCTTGAAGAGTATGCATCAATTGACAAACCAAAAGCGCATTTAGGCACAGTGCACGTTCCCGACATAAGATTGGAGGAGCTTACTTCAGCCCTCAAACCGAAGAAGACTACTTATGCGGAGCTTACATTTGTGGATGTCGCGCATCCGCCCATTCAGAGAGAGAAGGGCTCGGCTAAAAAGGATTTTGAGCCTTCGCAGGTTAGGGAGGCAGATGCGTTCGTCCATGTAGTTCGCGCATTTGAGGATTCGAATGTGCCACATCCTAAAGGAGAAGTAAATCCCCTGCGCGATATCGCAGAGGTTGAGTCGGACTTAATCGTATTAGATTTAGAGGTTGCCCAGAATCGGATTAAAAGGATAGAATCCGAACTTCAAAAAGGGAAAAAGGATGAGGGTAAAGAATGCATTTGTTTAAAACGGCTGGTTAAGGAATTGGAATCCGAAATACCTCTGCGACAAGTAGCGATTTCTGAAGATGAAAAAAGGCTCATTCGCGCCTATCAATTCTTAAGCCAGAAGCCGCTGGTTGTAATTTTAAATATCTCAGAAGAGCAGATTGGCAAACCTATATCAGATAAATTAAAAGCGCTTGACCAATCAAATGCAATGGCGGTTATCCCATTTTGCGGTAAACTGGAGATGGAAATTTTTGAGTTGGATGAAACTGAACGAGCGGAATATCTAAAGGGCATAGGATTAAATGGGCTTTCGCGCGATGTAGTTTTGGATGGAATTTATGCGCGATTGGGTTTGCTCTCTTTCTTTACGGTCGTCGGAGACGAGGTAAGGGCTTGGGGCATAAGAAGTGGGGCTAAGGCGAACGAAGCCGCAGGCAAGGTCCATTCCGATATGGAAAGGGGTTTTATAAAGGCGGAGGTTATAGGGTTCGATGATTTCAAAAAATGCGACTTCTCTTTTGTTAATGCAAAGACGAAAGGCCTCTTGAGGTTGGAGGCGAAAGATTATATAATAAAGGATGGGGATATAATTAACTTTAAGTTTAGCGTATGAAAAAACAAAAAAATGTGAATTTCAGCCTTGAATATTTCGCAGCACCGCTCGAAAATCTCCGGCCGCCTCACAAACTCGGCGGCGTCGCCAAGCGTGCGCTCCTTGTCAGGGTGGCTCACATCTCGCCACCCCTGCCAAGCGGTGCTCCTTATTCGTCGCACCAGCAGTGTCGCGCGGCGACCCAGCGAGGTTTTTCTCGCTCGGTGCATCTGCTCGCTCGTCCCGAATGTAGTGACTTCATAAAAGCGCTTCCTTCGGGACGCCGTGCCCGCTCGCATCTGCAACGTGCTGCTCAAATTCAAGGCTTCCATTCGATATTTTTTGGTTTTATTATCCTTTCACTTTTAATAACCGTGGGTTGTGGGCAGAGGCAGGATATTGAGGAGGTTAAGAAAGCGGTTTTGGAGTCAGACCCGTCGTTTAAAGATGCGTTGGCGAAGAAGGCAGAATTGGATTCAGAGATCGAGCTCATAATGGGGGAATTTAGGAGGAGGCAGGGCGAGATAAATTCGAAGATTATGGAATTAGAGGAAGAACTTAAAGGCGCAAGGAGGCAGGCCTATTCTCAAATAAGTGAGTTAAAGGCAAAATTAAACCCTGAGCGGCAAAGGATAACTTTAAAGTTAAACGAATTAAGGACGACCTTAAAAAGCAAAGAAGGATTATTAAGGACACTTAAAGATTCTATTAAAGAGACCAAAAAAGTCATCGAGAAAAACAAAAGATTAGATATCTCGCAAAAAGAAGAGGCAAAGTGGCAGCAGAACCTAAATGATTTGGACTCACAGCTTCCTTCCCTTGAAGATGAGATTGCGAACCTAAAGAGAGATATAGAGTTATATAGACGTGAATTGAACCTGCTTAAACAGTAACTTTATCCCTTGCCTTAAAAAGGCCCATTTGGTAAAATTATAGATTGTGCTTCACCCGACGAAGCGTAAGTTTAGAGAGGTGGCAAAAGAGGGCAGATTTATCCCGATTTACAAAGAGATTGACCTCGAGATATCGCCTTTAGAGGTATACTCTATTCTAAAGAATGGCAATTTTAGTTTCTTCTTGGACAGCGCACGAACCCACCCCGTAACAGGCCGATATTCTTTTATCGGCATCGACCCATTTTTAATCTTCAGGGCAAAAGGCACTTCAATCGAAATCGAAAGCAAAAACGGCATAGAAAAATTTAAAGGAAATCCCTTCGTTGTTTTAAAGGGAATTTTAGATGACTACAGGGTATCTTCCACGGAGGGACTTCCGAATTTTATAGGCGGCGCCGTCGGATATATCGGTTATGAGTGCCTCCATTTTTTTGAGGATGTGCCGCGCCGCGCCCTCGACGACTTGCTGCTTCCCGATATATTTTTTATCTTCGTCGATGTTGTGATAGCATTTGACCATATTGAGAATAAGATAAAGATAATCGCAATTGTTCCTATCGCTAAAGAGACTGGCAAATCTTATGGTGAGGCGATGGAAAAAATTGAAAAGATTAGGGGACGGTTCACTTGGTGCCGGCCTGAGTCTGATAATAGCGATGGGGTGGCACTTTCTGGACCGTCCCTAAAATCAAATTTTACAAGATGCGAATTCGAATCCATCGTAAGGAAAGCGAAAGAATATATCAAGGCAGGCGATATTTATCAAGCGAATTTATCCCACAGGTTTTGGACTAAATGCGATGTGCCTGCTTTTGAACTCTATAAAGCGTTGAGGCAGATAAATCCGTCGCCATTCGCGTGTTTTTTAGATTTTGGAGAGTTAAAGATAGTGAGTTCATCGCCAGAGAGATTATTAAAGGTCGAGGGCCAAGACGTTCAGACTCGCCCAATAGCGGGCACGAGGCCGAGAGGAGGCAATACCGAAGATGACCTTGAGAAGTCCTTAGAGCTTATATTGAGCGATAAGGAAAGGGCTGAGCATATCATGCTGGTTGATTTAGAGCGAAACGACTTAGGGAGAGTTTGCGAATATGGGACGGTAAAGGTAAATGAACTGATGGCGTTAGAGGAATATTCTCATGTAATTCATATCGTATCGAACGTGCAGGGTAGATTAAGAGATGGGCTCGATAGATTCGATTTAATTCGCGCCGCATTTCCAGGCGGGACGATAACTGGCTGCCCAAAGGTAAGATGTATGCAGATAATAGATGAGTTAGAGCCGGTTGCGCGCGGTCCATATACGGGCTCTATTGGTTATTTAAGTTTCAACGGCGATATGGATTTAAATATCATCATTCGCACATTTGTGATAAAGGGTAAAGATGCGTATGTCCAGGTGGGGGCGGGGATAGTCACGGATTCCGACCCAACGCGGGAATATTACGAGACGCTTTATAAAGCAGAGGCGCTTTTGAAGGCGCTTGAGATGGTAAATTCCGCCCCTACGCGCAGGGGCAAGATGAAGGGGCCATGTTATATCCAAAAGAGCTAAACCCCGTTAGAGAAATTTTTTCTAACGGGGTAAATGGGGCCTTTGAGACTATGCGCGCATATAACGGAAAGCTGTTTATGCTGGAGGAACATATAACGAGATTCATTGAATCAGCCAAGACATCTGGCATAAAGATATCCTTGACGTCAGATGAGCTTAAGAAGATGGTCAAATCCGCTTTGAAAAGAAAGCGTTATAAGGACGCTTATATAAGATTCGCAGTCGATGCCGACGTGAATGGCAAGAGTAGTGGGAAGATTAAATTTCATATCATCGTTAAAGAGGCAAAAGTTTATCCCGAGGAATTTTATACAAGTGGAGTTTCCGTCGTTACTGTTGCGACCCGCAGGAACGCAGTTGAGTCGCAGAACCCTAAGGTAAAGTCTTCATGCTTTCTAAATAGCATACTTGCTAAATCTGAAGGGTCAAAGCATTTCGAATCGATAATGCTTACAAAAAAAGGATTAGTGACCGAAGGTAGCGTCAGCAATATTTTTATAGTGAAGGATAATTCAATTTATACTCCGCCTACCTATCTTGGAGTTTTAAATGGAATTACCAGAAGCGTTGTTTTGAAACTCACTAGAGAAAAGAAGAACATAGCTTATGAGATTCCATTTACAAGGCATGAGTTATTCAATGCGGATGAATGTTTTCTGACCAATACCTCTATGGAGATTATGCCAGTTGTAAATTGCGATGGAAGGAAGATAGGTAGCGGCAAGCCAGGTCCAATTACAAATATGTTGAGGCAAGAATTTAGGATGGAGGTTATAAAAAAGGGTTAAATAAAATGGTGAAAGTCAAAAGGGCGCTAATCAGCGTTTCTGATAAGAAGGGAATAGTAGGATTCGCCAAGGGCTTGAAAAGGTTGGGCGTTGAGATAATTTCGACGGGTGGGACCGCCGTACTTTTAAAAGATAAAGGCATAGAGGTACGTGCAATTTCAGATGTAACGGGTTTCCCTGAGATTTTAAGTGGGAGAGTTAAGACATTACATCCTAAGATTCACGGTGGGATTTTGGCGAAGCGCGCTGAACTAAAACATCTAAAGCAGATTAAGAGATATAAGATTCCACTTATCGATTTGGTAGTCGTCAACCTCTACCCATTCGCCAAGACCATACTTGACCCAAAGGTAAAACTAGAAGATGCGCTTGAGATGATAGATATCGGCGGGCCTGCCATGCTTCGTTCGGCCGCAAAGAACTTTAAGGATGTGGCTTGCGTATCGGATCCGGATAGATATCCAAAAATTTTGGCGGAGTTGGAGAAAAATAATGGCCTTCTTTCCGATGAGACATGCGCTTCGCTTTCGGTTGAGGCATTCGGCCATACCGCACAGTATGACTCAATGATATACGAATTTTTAAGGGGGCGTTTATGCCGCCCTTACCCCGCCCTTGCACGCAAGAGCGGGGCTGGCGTGCAAAGGCGGGATTTATTAGGCGCAGATAAATTCCCAGATATTTTGCACCTCGCCTTTAAGAAATTACAGGGGTTACGCTACGGTGAAAATCCACATCAAGAGGCTGCATTTTATTCCGATTTGGTTTCGCCACCTTATGGCTTGGCGAGGATGAGAAAGCTTCACGGCAAGGAACTATCGTTTAATAATATATTGGATTTAAATGCGGCGCTACAGGTCGTAAAAGATTTCAGCTCCCCCTGCGCCTGTATAATAAAACATAATTCCCCTTGCGGGGTGGCCCTATCAGATAAATTATACAAGGCATATAAATATGCATTTGAGTGCGACAGCGAATCTGCATTTGGCGGCATCATGGGGCTAAATCGAAAAGTAGATTTAAAGGCCGCTAACGAGATTTATGCGTCGGGCTTTTTAGAATGCATAATCGCGCCAGGATATGAGGGTTCTGCAATTAAAATTTTAAAGGGGAGGAAGAATTTAAGGATAATGCAGGTTATGAGCTTGCCCCAAGAAATAGATAAGGGCGTACATTCTTTTGACTTAAAAAAGGTTGAGGGCGGGTTGCTTATCCAAGAGCCAGATACATTTCCGATTACGCGTGACGATTTAAAAATTGTAACTAAAAGAAAGCCGACGGAAGACGAGATTAAATCGTTATTATTCGCGTGGCTGGTTGCCAAGCATGTTAAGTCGAATGCGATTGTCATCGCGAAAGATGAGCACACAATCGGCATAGGTGGGGGCAACCCAAGCAGGGTTGATTCGGTTGAAATCGCGATAAAGAAAGCGGGTAAAAATGTAAAAGGCGCCTGTTTGGCAAGCGACGGGTTCTTCCCGAAATCAGATTCAATTCGGTTAGCTGCGAAAGCCAGAATTACGGCGATAATTCAGCCAGGTGGTTCGATTCGAGATAAAGAGGTAATTAGGGCGGCGAATAGAGCAAACATTGCGATGGTTTTTACAGGGATAAGACACTTTAAGCATTAGGGGACGTTCTCCAAAACAAAATACAATGACATACGAAGAGGCGGTAAAATATTTGGATTCATTTATAGATTATGAAAAGGTCGCGGCGTATAACTATCGGACCACTATGAAGTTAGAGAGAGTAGCAGCCCTTTTAGATGGTTTGGGAAATCCCCAACGGGCTTTTAAAACAATACATATCGCTGGCACAAAGGGCAAAGGCTCAACCTGCGCATTTATATATTCGATATTGAAAGAAGGCGGATTTAAGGTTGGGCTTTATACTTCACCGCACCTGATAGATTTTAAGGAGAGGATTAGGATTTCATCTCCGAAAAATAGAACGATTGACGAAGCGGAACTGATCACTTTGGTCAGCAGAGTCAAATCCTTTCTTGATAAATTTACGAAGGCATCAAGATTTGATCCGCCTTCTTTTTTTGAAGTCTATACTGCACTTGCATTTTTATTCTTCAGCATTGAAAAGGTAGACTTGGCGGTTTTAGAGGTTGGCCTAGGTGGCAGATTAGATGCGACTAATGTCGTTGAGCCGCTTTCGATTGGGATAACGCCGATAAGTTTCGACCACACAGATAAATTGGGCAAGACTTTGGAATCGATAGCAAAAGAGAAATGCGGGATAATAAAGGACAATTCAATAGTCGTCTCATCCGAACAGAGGAATTCAGTTATGGCTTACATTCGTAAAGTCGCAAGTGAAAGGAAAGCGAAATTATATGAAGTCGGAAAAAATATATTTTATGAGCCAATTACGGCGAATCCAAATGGACAGACATTCAACGTCCGCGGCATATTTAAGGAATACGCTTTGCTTACGAGTTCGCTTTTGGGGCGACATCAGATAGTAAACGCTGCTATGGCTATCGGGGTTGTTGAGACATTGCGATTCAATAATATAGTAATATCCTTGCGCGATGTCACAAATGGCATAAGGAATACAAATTGGCCTGGGCGACTTCAGGTTATTGGGAAAAGGCCATGGATAATTTTGGATGGAGCGCAGAACGAGGCCTCAGCGAGGGCTCTTAGGGAGGCGATAAGCTCTATTTTTCCGTACAAAAATTTGATATTGGTATTGGGGGTTTCATCTGATAAAGATATAGAAGGAATCGGCGCAAACTTGCTTCCAATTTCTTCGAAGGTATTCTTTACGCGGGCGAATACGCCGCGGGCAACGGCGCCCGCAGATTTAAGAAAAAAGTTTCAAAATTATAACAAAAAAACCATAACTACTCGCAATGTGGCTGAAGCAGTTGAATTGGCAAGGCAAGAGGCATCCCCCCAAGATTTAATACTTGTTACGGGTTCGCTGTATGTCGTCGGCGAGGCCCTGCAGAGTTTAAACAAGAAAAAGATGAGGTATGAAGAAACACTTCAGGATTGACTTAGAGGATACAATCGCCGCCATATCTACGCCTATCGGCGAGGGCGCAATCGGTATAGTTCGGATAAGCGGCAAGGACGCCGTAAAAATTGCAGATGCTATATTTAAATCCAAAAAGGATAAACTCCCTTCGAGTTTCCGCTCATTTACAACGCATTATGGATATGTTAACGACGAAGGCGAAATAGTCGATGAAGCCCTATTGACGTTGATGCGTGCGCCGAAGAGTTATACGAAGGAGAATATGGTTGAGATAAGTTGTCACAGCGGCATTATGCCTTTACGCAAGACGCTGGATTTAGTTTTAAAGAACGGCGCAAGAGCAGCAGAGCCGGGAGAATTTACCAAGCGGGCATTTTTAAATGGACGCTTAGACCTTGCGCAGGCAGAGGCAGTGCTCGATATCATAAAATCGAAGACCGACATCTCTTTAAGAGTTGCTATGGGACAATTGAAAGGTGGGCTCTCCGCTTGCCTTAACAAGATAAAAGATGAATTGTTAACATCTTTAGCAAATATCGAGGCATCGATAGACTTTCCCGATGAGGATTTGGAGATATTATCAGAAGCAAATATAAAAGATAGGTTAGGGAACATAAAGGATGAATTAGCAAAATTATTAGAATCCGCAGATAGTGGAATTATCTTACGAGAAGGCCTAACATGCGCCATATGCGGTAAGCCCAATGTCGGAAAATCAAGTCTGCTTAATGCGCTCTTACAGCGAGACAGGGCAATAGTTACGCATATTCCCGGCACAACCAGAGATACGATTGAGGAGTTTGTGAATATAGATGGAATCCCTTTTAAATTGGTAGATACTGCTGGTATAGCCCCGACGGAGGATATCATCGAGAGGCAGGGGGTTTTAAGGAGCCGCGAGTATCTTGAACGCTGTGATTTGGTCCTCTTGGTCATCGATGGCAGCGATTATATTACCGATGAGGATAGAATCCTTTTAGCCGATACTTACAATAGGCCTCGCATCGTGGTAATAAATAAGATAGACCTGCCGCAGAGGATAGACTTAACCGGCTTAGAAAACGAACGTTTGGTAAAGGTCTCTGCGAAGTACGGCAACGGAATCGATGAATTAAAGGTAAAGATAAAGGATTTGGTTTGGGGTGGAAAAGTTATAACTTCCGACGGCGCGGTCGTGACTAACTTGAGGCACAAAGATGCCTTACGATGTGCGTTAACATCAGTTGAGGACGCAATTAAAGTCATTGAAGATAATGGCTCGCCGGAATTAATCGCCATCGAATTAAAGGATGCTTTAGATTCGCTCGGTGAGATAGCGGGCGAGGTTGTAACTGATGATTTATTGGACAGGATATTCTCGCAATTTTGTATCGGAAAGTAGGAGGATTTAGTTTAATGGATAAGAATAAAATTATAAAGGCGGTTAGGATGATTTTGGAGGCGATTGGGGAGGACCCAAAACGCAAGGATTTGAGGGCAACCCCCAAAAGGGTTGCCGAGATGTACGAAGAGATTTTTTCTGGCATAAAAGAAGACCCTAAGAAGGCACTAGAGGTTATTTTTGAGGAAGACCATGACGAGATCGTGTTATTAAAAGGGATTCCTTTGTACGCGATCTGTGAGCACCATCTACTCCCATTTATCGGAAAGGCGCACGTTGCATATATTCCCGACGGCAATCGCGTTACCGGTTTAAGCAAGCTCGGGCGCGTTGTTGATATCCTATCGAGGAGATTGCAGGTCCAAGAGAGGCTTACTACTCAGATAGCCGAGATAATAATGGATAAGTTAAAGCCAAAAGGCGTCTTAGTTATTATCGAGGCGGAACATTTATGTATGTCAATGCGCGGGTTAAAGAAGCCCGGGATATTGACAGTTACGAGCGCCGTAAGAGGTGTTTTTCGGGAGAATGAGAAGACCCGCGCAGAGGCGCTTGCGCTTATCAAGCCTTAATGGTATAATTTAGAAATTAAATGGTATAATTTAGAAATTAATATGAGTAACTCATTGTTGGCAATTTTTCAAAATAAGGTCTTCGTATCTACATTCCTTGGATGGTTGATTGCCCAGGCCATCAAAATCATAATAAATAGCATAAGGGAGAGGAGGTTTGACTTTAAGTGGTTTATTGGTACCGGTGGAATGCCAAGCGCCCACTCAGCAGGCGCTATGGCGCTAGCGACTGCGGTTGGAATACAGGAAGGTTTCAACTCTACGATTTTTATTGTAATTCTAATCGTTGCGTTTGTTATCGCCTTCGATGCACAGGGCGTAAGGCGGTCAACCGGTAAACAGGCGGAGATTTTAAATAAGATATTGGATGATATCTATTGGCGCAGGAAGATACAGGAGGATAGGTTAGCAGAGCTAATTGGGCATACGCCGTTTGAAGTAATTGTAGGCTCGGCAATCGGCATAATCATCGCTATACTTGTTATGAAATAAAGGGGGTAAGTAGGTGAACAAGAAATTTGTATTTTGGTCTGTCGTCGCAGCTTCTGTTGTTATCATAGCGTTATTGGTTGTTTCCGCATTTAAAACGACGTTCGGCTCTAAAGCTAAGGCGACGTATAGAGGCGCAAGGGCGCTTGAAAAAGAGAATAGATTCGACGAAGCGATAAAAGAGTACGAGAGGGTCATTGGTGAGCATCCGCAGAGCAAAGTGGCGGGCGAATCTTATATTTCGTTAGCTTCCCTTTACGAAAGGCAGGGTAGATTAATAGAAGCTAATGAGGCGTATAAAAAAGCTATTCGTGAATATCCAAATTTGGATATCGCCAAAATTTCGAAAGGGAAAATAGAAGATTTAAATATAAAGATACTTTTTTCACCTGCCATTGATGGCACGTGCAAAGTCTACGAGGTACAACAAGGCGATACGTTAGGTAAAATTGCAAAGGTATTTGACACAACCGTCGATTTATTGAAGGCCTCAAATAATTTGGATGGCGATTTAATTAGGCAAGGCATGCGCCTTAAAGTAGTCACAACAAAGTTCAGCGTTGTTGTAGATAAATCTCAAAATACGCTTTTCCTCAAAGGCAACGAAGAGGTCTTAAAAACATACAGGGTCTCAACCGGAGAGAATAATTCAACTCCCGCGGGGGCTTTTAAGATAGTCAACAAAATAGTCAATCCTGTCTGGTATTCTGCAGGTGCAGTTGTTCCTCCGAATAGCCCTGAAAATATTTTAGGCTCGCGTTGGTTGGGAATTTCTAAGCCTGGCTATGGAATACATGGCACGACTGACCCGACTTCTATCGGAAAGCAAGTCACGGCTGGCTGCATAAGGATGTTGAACTCAGATGCAGAGGAACTTTATACGATTTTGCCTGAGGGCACAGAAGTTATAATAGTGGACTAGAAGGAGGAATTTCTAACGGGATGAACGGAAGCGGTTTAGACTTCGAAAAGCCCATCCTTGAATTAGAACGCAAGATAGAGGAATTGAAGAAATTCACTTCCTCCGAAAAGATAGACCTCTCATCGGAAATCAAAAAATTAGAGGATAGATTAGAGAACCTGAAGAAGGAGGTCTTCGAAAATCTCACGCCTTGGCAGAGGGTTCAAATAGCCCGCCATCCTAAACGGCCGTATACCTTAGATTATATAAATTTGATAATGACGGATTTTGTGGAACTTCATGGCGACAGGGCTTTTGCTGACGATAAGGCAATAGTCTGCGGATTTGCGAAAGTGGATGGCGAAAAGCTCGTCGTGATAGGGCATCAGAAAGGGCGCGATACAAAAGAGAATTTAAAGCGAAATTTCGGCTCCGCACATCCGGAGGGGTATAGGAAGGCGATGAGGATGATGAAGTTGGGCGAGAAGTACGCTCGCCCTATAATTATATTTATAGATACGCCTGGCGCTTATCCTGGCATCGGCGCTGAGGAGAGAGGGCAAGCAGAGGCGATCGCTTATAATTTGAGGGAGATGTCGAAACTAAAGGTGTCGATAATAGTCTTTGTAATAGGCGAAGGCGGCTCTGGCGGAGCATTAGGGATTGGCGTGGGCGATAGGATTTGCGTATTGGAGAACGCATATTATTCGGTGATTTCGCCGGAGGGATGTGCGGCGATTTTGTGGAAGGATAGGACGAAGGCGCCCGATGCCGCAAAGGCATTAAAGCTCACAGCGCAGGATTTATTGAGTTTAGGTTTAATAGATGAAATTGTAGAGGAGCCATTGGGCGGTGCCCATCGCAATCCAGAGATGAGCGCGCAGTCCATCAAAGTGCGGATAAAAAGATATCTGAAAGAACTTTCGGCGCTACCCGCGGAGGATTTAATAGAAGCGAGATACGAAAAATATAGAAAGATGGGAGTGTTTAGTACAGAATGAGCGGCTCGGCCTTCGAAATACCGAGTGACCCGCAATATATAACGCAAGCATCTGCCAGGGTACTAAATTCCTTAAAGCGCTTGAACTTAGACGAAGGCATATTATTCGACGTGAGGCTTTCGTTAGAAGAGGCCATTATCAACGCCATCAAATATGGAAATAATTTTAATAAGGACTTGCGGGTTTCAATAAACTATTTTCTAAAAGGCGATAGGCTCGAGATAACAGTTCGAGATAGAGGCAAGGGTTTTGATTATACGGCCATCCCAGACCCAACGTTAAATAACAATATTTTAAAAAATAGCGGGAGGGGATTATTCTTAATTCGAAATCTTATGGACGAGGTTAAATTTAATGATAGCGGAAACGAGATAAAAATGGTAAAATTTTTAAAGGGAGGAAAAGGCTATGGTGGTAAAGGATAAGAAGGTAGGCGATGTGGTGGTATTATCAGTTGAGGGCGAGATAAATTTTAATTCATCCCCGGATTTTCGAAAGTCCTTCTTAAAAGTGCTCGATTCCAAGGAGCAAAAGGTCATCATAAATTTATCAAATGTGGCTTATGTGGACTCATCGGGCCTTGCGACTTTGGTTGAGGCGCTCCAGAAGATAAAGGGCGCAGGTGGCAGATTGAAGCTGACAAACCTTTCGGCCAAGGTAAAAAGCCTTTTTGAGATAACTAAACTTGAAAAGCTCTTCGAGATATTCTTAACCGAAGAAGATGCCCTGAAGGCGTTCGCATAAATTTAAGGGGTCTAACGGGTGAACATATTTGAGGTTATAGGCAGAGCTACTTTAAAGACTGGCGTTGCCATCTGGGATGTGATGGCGCTATTTTTTAAGACGTTATATTGGCTATTCCTTGCGCCTTTTAGAGGGAAATTCATCGGCAGACGATACATATTCGAACAGATGGTCTTCGCCGGCATCCAATCTGTCTTGATAGTATTCTTCGTTACGTTGTTTATAGGAATAGTATTGGCTATGCAAGGCGCATATCAATTGGACAGGCTTGGCGCTGTAAGATATGTCGCCAGTTTAATAAGCGTCTCAGTTTGCAGGGAGATAGGCCCTGTTTTGATAGCGCTGGTTATTGCAGGAAGGGTAGGCGCTGCCATAACTGCAGAGTTGGGGACGATGAAGGTCACCGAGCAGATAGAGGCGCTTGAGACGATGGCTTTAAATCCCATAAGATTTTTGGTGGTCCCGAGATTCTTGGGACTTTTGGTTATGCTTCCAACGCTCACGGTTATGGGCGATGTGGTTGGGATGTTCGGTGGATATCTCGTCGGAGTTTATAATCTTGGCGTAAGCCCAGGCCTTTATATCGATACTACTTTTCAGTTCCTTGAGATGAAGGATGTGATGACGGGGTTATTCAAAAGTTTTGTCTTCGCTATGATAATTGCGATGATAGGCTGTTATCAGGGACTTAATACCTCGGGCGGCGCAGAAGGGGTGGGGCGCTCAACCACTTTAAGCGTCGTGACGAGTTTTATTTTGATTATATTGGCAGATTGCGTTTTGACCGGCATATTCTATTTTTCGAACGTATAGAAGATGGCTGAAAACAACATCATAATAAAAATCGAAAATCTTGTTAAGGAATTCGAGGGCCGCCGAGTTTTAGATGGAATAGACCTCGAGGTCTATAAAGGCGAGACCTTAGTCGTAATGGGTGGCTCTGGCTGCGGGAAGTCCACACTTCTGCGCCACATAAATGGAAGCCTAAGGCCGGATTCCGGGAGGATATATCTCTTCGGAAAGGATATTACGGTTGCAAAGGAAAGCGAGCTCGATGAAATAAGGAAGAAGTTCGGCATGCTGTTTCAATCTGCGGCGCTATTCGATTCACTGACGGTTGAGGAGAATGTGAGCCTATCGTTAAGAGAACATACGAAATTGGATGAGGATATAATAAAGATTATCGTTAAGATGAAATTAGAGCTTGTGGGTTTGAGGGGGTTTGGCCGTCTTTATCCATCGCAGATATCGGGCGGGATGAAAAAGCGTGTGGGCTTAGCGCGCGCGATAGCGTTGGACCCGGAGATAATCTTTTACGATGAGCCGACCGCAGGCTTAGACCCAATCGTCGGCGGAGTCATAGATAAGTTGATATTGGATTTAAGCGATAAGCTCTCCATCACTTCAGTTGTAGTAACGCACGATATGAATTCCGTATTCAGAATAGCGGACAGAATAGCGATGTTGCATAAAGGCAAGATATTGCAAGTAGGCACGTCAGACGAGATAAGGAATACGAAGAACGAATTCGTAAAACAATTCATCACTGGAAGCCCTGAGGGGCCGATAGCGTTCTTTGAACCTGGGGAAGATTTTTTAGAGGAGTTGACAAAATAGTGCCGGTTAGGAAAAGGCGTTTTAACGGGCTAAAGGAGCTTAAGAAATGGCAAAATTATCTAACGAGATTAAGACCGGAATTGTAGTTGTAGTCGGGGCATTGCTTTTATTGCTTTTGGTCTATAAAATAGGCGGAATAAAAACTGAGAAGGGCTACGAGATATACGCGCTTTTCAATTATATAAGCGGCTTGGAGCGACATGCGCCGGTGAGGCTTTCAGGCGTTGAGGTAGGTGAGGTAAAGGATATAGGCATTTCCTACGAGGGCAATGAGACCAAGATTATGCTCACATTATCGCTGGATGAAAATGCTAAGTTAAGACAGGACTCGAAAATGAGGATAAGCACATTGGGTTTGCTCGGCGAAAAGTACGTTGAGATTACTGGCGGCTCGAAGGGCTCTGCCTTCGTTGAGCCAGGCGCTACGTTCGTCGGCATAGACCCATTTCAAATGGAAGATTTAGTTGAAATGGGTGAGAAGTTGGCGGCGAGGCTTGATTCTTCAATGCAGGATTTACAGAAGCTGATGGGCCATGCTGATAGTGTACTTGTTGAAAATAAGGATGATATAAGGGCGACGATTATGAATTTAAGGGTTACTTCAGAGAATTTTAAGGAATTTACCGAGGACATAAAGCGCCATCCTTGGAAGTTGCTTATGAAGGGAAAAGAAGAAAAACCTAAGGAGCAGAAAAAATAGTCCATTTGGGGATGGTCCACTTTAAATGGAGTGTCCCAAAGTGGACCATCCCCAAATGGGTCAAAGGGGTCGATAGATGCATCGGGTTAAATATTTAATCTTTGGATTATTTGTCGGGGCTTTATTTCTATGCCCTAATTTCATTTTTGCACAAACATCATCAAAAGAAGCGAAGCTCATATTGGTAAAAGGGGATGTAAAAATTCAAAGGGCTGGCAGGGTTGAGTGGCTCGATGCGAAGGTGGGGATGCGAGTAGGCGATGGCGATACTGCCAAAACTGGGAAAGCATCAGCGTTAGAGATAGCATTTGATAAAGAGAATAAAAATGTAGTCCGCTTGGAAGAGAATACTACTGCGATTTTAAGGGGAAGATGGCTTAGGGAAATTGAACTGCCACAAGGCAGAATTCGCTCCCTCATAAAGAAGTTGAGGAGCGATTCATATTTTGAGATTCGAACACCTACGGCGGTGGCAGGGGCTAGGGGAAGCGGATGGGAAGTGATTTCCAACCCTTCGGACAGAATAAATGAAATCAAGGCATTTGAAGATGAAATATATGTTAAGTTATTCGAGGAACAAGAACAAAGAATCAAGGAAGCAATAATTTTAGGCGAAGGTTATAAGGTCATCTTTTACTATTTTGAAACTCTCGGAGCACTTATGGAACTTGCACAATGGGAAAAAGAAGATTGGAATACATGGGAATCGGATTTCATGGAACGGATGATGATAGAAGATATGAAAAAGCAAGGGCAAGAGATATCAGAGAGCGCCAAAAGCGCGGAAATAAATTTAGAAAATATCAGACTTAAAGACGAATATAAGGAGCAAGTGTTTGAGGCACAAGAGATTGACAGGGTAGAAGATAGGGCAGCAAGTGGCGAAACGAGCGGTGGTCGTGGTGAAACAGGTGGCGGCAGCGGCGGCCGTGGCGGTAGCCAGGGATATTAAAAAATGATGAATAAAGGAAAACCGAAGATGCGGAATAATTATATCGGTTTTCTTTTATCGTTTTTTTTCCTTGCCTGCCTGGCTGCCGATATCAGTGCCGCTGAGGTATTGGAGGAAGAGACGACGCCGAAATATTTAGGTGCCGCCCAGAAGAAAGCATATGAAAAAGCAGAAACAATCGAGAAAGGAAAGATATATAAAACTAAGTACTTTTTCTCCGCTTCGCAAGGTTATGACAATAACGTGAATTTGGATTCTCAGAGGAAGGAAGATATCTTTTCCGAAGGAATATTTGACGCAAAAGTGATTTATCCTTTAACTGGCAGGTGGAATTTTTTTGGCGGCATAGGCGTTCACGACATAACATATTGGGAAGTTACAGATGCGAGTTTGGTGGATTCGGATTTTAAATTTGGCTTTGAAGGAAAATTATTTGGGACCTTCGTATTGACCGCATCAAATGGCGTTGAGGTAGTTGAGTATCCATATAATGCGGATGGCAGTTATGTTGGAAACAAGGTCGGGTTTATGTTAAGGCATAGGTTGCCGAAAACTACGTTGCCTGCTACTTTTTTTCACGCTTTTGGTTACGAGTATTTTTATAAGAATTATTCAGATAGGAAGGCAAGGGATGGAGCTGGACGCAAATCCCCTGATGATAGGGTAGATAAGAGAAACACTTTGGTTTCCGAATTCGGAGCATATTTTAAAAAGGCGATGCTCAAATTTAACGGCGAATATTATTTTAACGATGCAAACGACAAATATTTCAATTACTACGATTATCAATCAAGGAGGATTGGACTCTCTTTGCTCTACCTGCTTACCGACAAGATGACCGCCATCCTTTCGGTCGGCCATCAGCGGAAACACTTCATTCACAGGATAACTCAAGTGGACAGGACTTCGCTTGAGACCGATAAAATATTTACGGCTGGCGCATCTTTATTTTACGATATATATAAAAATACATCGGTAGGGCTTAATTATTCATACAGGGAAAATGATTCAAACGACCCCATCCAGGAATATTCTAGCTCAATCACCTCTTTAGGCCTATATTGTAGATTCTAAGGATGAACTTTGATGCCCTGGGACAAGGCCATTAAATACGCGCTATATCTTCTGGGCATCTTGGTTTTGCTTTCCCTTTCCTATTTTAAAGCTTTTGAAGACTTCGAACTCAAGGCCCTCGATTTGAGGTTCAAATTAAGGCCTGCCTTAAAGGTAAGTCCTGATATAGCCATCATAGAAATTGCCGAAGATTCCATAAAGGAACTTGGGCGATGGCCTTTCGACAGAGGATACCATGCCGCTTTGATAGACTGCCTTCGCCAAGTGGGGGTTCGCGCCATCGTCTTCGATATCTTGTTTAGCGAAACAAGCCCACAGGATGATAGCTTGATAGAGGCAACTCAAAGGGCGAAGGGCTTAGTCTATTATCCTATTGCATTCAAATTAGATGAGAGTAAAGGTAAAAGTTATTCAAAGGCACAGGAGATAGAGGCCCCACTTATAGAGGGGTTGACGAAGTTCGCTAAAGGTATCGGACAGATAAACATAATAACTGATATAGATGGCAAAAGAAGAAGGGTCCCGTTATATATAGAATATCGAGGCAAAAAATACCCTCAACTTGGGCTTCTCGTTGCGATGGATTACGTCGGCGCCAAATCCAGCCCCTCCGCGGAGGAGCTGGATAAAGCCGTGAATATGCCGAGGGACTTCGATGGAACGGCCTTGATAAACTACGCTGGAAGATGGACTAAGACTTTTAAACATTATTCATATGTAGATGTGCTGAGGTCCTATTATCAAATCGCTGAAGGCCAGAAAGGCGTTGTAGACCTCAGCGAATTTTATAATAAGGTATGTTTCGTGGGGACCACCGCCGTTGGCACACATGACCTAAATCCGATCCCATTGGAGCCCGCCTATCCGATGGTTGGAGTTCACGCGAATATATTTAATTCGACAATCCAGAATAAATTTTTATTTAGGGCAAATAAAATTGTTAACCTCGCTGCTCTGTTTGCGCTTTGCATAGTTATAGCCGTAATTGTAAATAGGGCAAGGCCTCTATTAGGGCTTGGCATCTCGCTTATTACGATCTTATTTTTTGTCATCTTAGGTTTTATCTTATTTATCATCTTTGGGCTGTGGATAGATATGTTTTATCCTGTCGTCCTTGCCTTCGGCGTATATTTAGGCGGGACATTTAATAAATATCTGATGGAACAGCGCCGGCGCTCCCTATTAGATAAGGAACTTTCTATCGCAAAAGAGATACAGTTGGATTTCCTGCCGCAGTCAGTGCCACAAATTGAAGGCATTGAGATTGCAGCTTCGATTTCGACGGCTAAAGCGGTCGGTGGGGATCTGTATGACTTTGCACAGATTAAATCCGATGGCGGAGAAAGATTGGGCATTATGATTGGCGATGTCGCCGGGAAAGGCATACCGGCCGCGCTATTTATGGCAAGGTCTATTGCGGATTTTAGACATTTCGCCAGTGCGCAAGTTTTACCTTCTTCGGTCCTAAAAGATTTAAATGCTCAGATTGTGCTAAATTATAAATCTCAAGTTTTCATTACGATGTTCTATATGATATGTGATAATTCAAAAAAGACACTTACATTTTCAAATGCCGGACACCTACCTGCGATTTGGCTTAGGGCTGATGGGGCATTCAAATTTTTGACTGACGATGGGATGCCCTTAGGATTGGCTGAAGATGAAAAATATTCGGATACGACAATCACACCAAAAACTGGCGATACGATAATTCTTTATACAGATGGCATTACAGAAGCAAGAAATCAGGATAAAGAGGAGTTTGGAAACGAGCGCTTAGAAGAGGTCCTTTTGAAAAATAGATATGCTTCCTCTCAGATGTTAATAGATGCCATTAAGAGCGATTTAGATAGCTTCGTAGCTGCCGCACCCCAATACGATGATTATACCATCATTGTTATGAAAATCCTTTATTAGGAACACATGTTAATGGGGAGCAGTATATACTCGTGTCATTACAAACTCAGGCGAAACAACCTTTACCTACTTTAGATAACGGAAAATCTGTTGCAGAAGGTTATTATTTGGTATAAAATATTATCGAATAGAAAAGGCGGTTAGAATGAAGATAAATGTGTCAAGCCCAAAATTAAAACGATTACTCAAAGTATACAAGGTGCGAAAATTGGCGCTATTCGGTTCTTATGTTAATGCTAAACTTCATAAAAACAGCGATATCGATTTTCTTGTTGACTTTGAGAAAGGAGCCGATTTGTTTGACCAGGTAGGTCTAAAACTCGAACTTGAGAGGCTTTTTCATAGGAAAGTAGACGTAGTCACTCCCAATGCTTTAAGTAAGTATTTTCGTGCCAAAGTATTAAAAGAGGCGGTATATTTATGAGCAAGGATTACAAAGTCTATTTTCTTCACATACTGGATTCAATCGAAAACATAGAAAAATATACAAGGGGACTGAGCAAGAAGAAGTTTTTTGAAAACAAACTTGTTCAGGATGCCGTCATCAGAAACCTTGAAATCGTCGGCGAGGCAACAAAGAACATTCCGACAAGCGCGAAGGAGAAATATCATCATATCGAATGGAAGAAGATAGCTGGAATGCGTGACATCCTGATACATGATTATTTAGGAGTTGACCTTGAAAGAGTGTGGGGAGTCTTGCAGAATAGATTACCCATCCTAAAGAAGGAAATTAGTAAAATTGTCAAAGAACTTTAAAAAATCTTATCTCAAAGACGCAAACGGCAATACCATAATCTACACTTACAACCAAGCAAATCAGCTTCTTTCAGGGACATCAACTCCTGAAGGTATAACCTACACCTACGACGACAACGGCAATCTCATCACAGAGACAAGCACAATTTTTTAAATCCCTTCCCACGTTACCTCAAGGTTAGCCCCTAAAATTTTTTTGAAAGAAATTTTAAAGTTCCTTCGTCTCCTTAAATAGGGTTATATCCGCCTTCGCCCGTGGACGAATTGATGTCGAGTTTGGCTACGGCGGATTTAATTCACGCATATAACTTACGTCGCACTTCTTGCTGTGTAAGTTAGCGCTCATTAAAGAAAGGGGGGACGAAGATGTTAAACTTCAGCGTAAAGCGGCTTTACCGTTTCAATGGCGATAGCGCGCTTAAGGCGATTGTCGATATCGCGATTGGAGAGGAGTTTTTGATTAAGGGCTTTCGCATCGTCGAAGGGAAAAGCGGCCTATTTGTTGCCGCGCCAAGGCAGCCGGGAAAAGATGGAAAGTGGTATGGCACCGCATTTCCTTTAACCGATGAGGCGAAGAAGGAATTGGATAGGGTTATCCTCGAAGCCTTTGAAGATGGGGAATAAAAGTTTAGGCGACCTCGGCGAAAGACTTGCGGTGAAGTTCCTAAAACGGCATGGGTTTAGGATATTGGTTAGAAAATATCGTTGTGAGTGTGGGGAGATAGACATCGTTGCGCAAGATAAAGACGCATTGGTCTTCGTCGAGGTCCGCTCTAAGTCAAGTTTGGAGTTTGGGTTTCCGCATGAGACCATCAATCCTGTTAAAAGAGAGCGCCTTATAAAAGTAGCCCTTGCATTTCAAAAGAGATTTAATCTATTTGATTACAATTCCAGATTCGATTGCGTTTCGATACTCTTTGACGAGGATGAAAGGGTAATAAAAATGGAGTTGTTTAAGGATGCCTTTTGGAGTTAAGAGATGTTAGCTAAAGTCGAAAGCAAAACGGTTTGTGGAATAGAAGCTAAAAAAGTTGAAGTGGAAGTCGATATAACTAATGGCCTTCCGCATTTTGCCATCGTTGGCCTTGCTGATACGGCGGTGAAGGAGAGCAGGGATAGGGTAATCTCCGCTATTAAAAATTCTGGATTTAAATTTCCGCCAAAGAGGATTACAATAAATTTAGCGCCCGCTGACTTAAGGAAGGAAGGGGCGAGTTTTGACCTGCCGATTGCGCTCGGGATTTTAATCGCAAACGGGGAATTGGAACAACAACACGTTGAAGGGAGGATTTTTTGTGGGGAATTATCTTTAGATGGAAAACTAAGGCCAATAGATGGCGCGCTTCCGATAGCGATAGAATTGTCAAAGAATAGTGGACCTGCCTGCCGGCAGGCAGGATGCGATTTTATTTTGCCTTTTGAGAATGCCAAAGAGGCGGCGATAGTTCAAGGGATTTCGGTTTACGCGGTAAAAAATTTATATGAGGTTATAAATTTTTTAAAAGGCCATCTTAAGATTGAACCACAAAGAGTCGATGCCAGTGAAATATGGAATTCATCTTTTGAATATAACTTGGATTTTTCCGATGTAAAAGGGCAGTGGCATGTCAAGCGTGGTTTAGAGGTTGCGGCTGCTGGTGGACACAACGTCCTTATGATAGGGCCGCCAGGCTCAGGCAAGACGATGTTGGCGCAACGGCTGCCTACGATTTTACCGGAGATTTCTTTCGAGGAGGCACTTGAGACGACGAAGATTCACAGCGTCGCCGGATTGCTTAATAGCCAGAATTACTTGGTTTCGAAACGGCCGTTTAGAATGCCGCATCATACAATTTCGTATGCAGGTTTAGTCGGTGGCGGAAGTAATTTAAGGCCGGGCGAGATAAGTTTGGCGCATAACGGCGTCCTCTTCTTAGACGAACTTCCAGAACTTAGGCGGGATGCATTAGAGGCGCTG
>CAZUZR010000013.1:25374-30493 GCA_964625025.1 uncultured Planctomycetia bacterium
TCAGCCATTGGAGTGCGGGGAAGTTACGATTTCAAGGGCATCATCTACGCTTAGATATCCTGCAAAATTTATGTTGGTCGCTGCGATGAACCCTTGTCAATGTGGTTTATATGGACAACTTAAATCTGTATGTAGATGTAATCCAAATCAGGTCTATAAATATCGCTCAAAGATATCAGGTCCTCTTTTAGATAGGATAGATATACATCTTGAAGTTCCCTTTGTAAGATATCAGGAATTGACAAGCAAGCAGCTTCCTGAGAGTTCTGCCCAAATAAAGGAAAGGGTAGATAAAGCACGAACAATCCAAAGGGAAAGGCTTAAAGAAGAAGGCATTCTCTGCAATGCCTCAATGACTCATAAACAAGTCCGCAAGTTCTGCGAACTAGGAAAAGAGGAGAAGGACTTGCTTAAGATGGCAATGCTTGAGCTCAATTTCAGTGCAAGGGCGTACGATAAGATACTAAAGATAGCAAGGACTATTGGTGACCTTGCCGGCTCAGAACAGATAAAAACAGAGCACCTATCAGAGGCGATTCAATATCGTTCTTTAGACAGGGATTTTTTTGTTTAAAATGATTTTTCCCAAAGAAGGTGACGATTGTTTTACTTTGCTCGACTTGTATATAACTGATAATTATCCCAAACTAGAATTAAAGAAAGAAGTAAAAGATATTCTTTTTGAGGGGATGATATCGCATGATTATGGTAAGTGGCATGGGATACCCCCTTTCTGGTATTTTTATTTATTGAAATTACAGATAGATTTATAAAGCAAGGCACATTTTAAGATAACATTTTCTTGACATAAGCGAAAGATTTATATATCATATATTCATCAAAAGTGAATGAATATTCAAAAAAAGTGAATAGATATGCTACCAATTAACCTAACCAAAATAGTAGAGCATCTTTTCAGAAACATCCCCAGCAAGTTTAATGTAAATCAAATAGCGCGAGGATTAAAGATAAGCGTTGGCAGTGCCTATAAGATATTAAAATCCCTTCGCAAGAACGGGATTCTCGTATCAGAAAGCATAGGTAACGCCATTTATTATGCATTAAATCTTGAAAACAAGGAAACCAAGAATATTGTGGAATTGGTATTAATAGACAGCAAGAACAAATCGCTTGGGAAAAATTCGTCTGCCGCAATATATGCCAAGGACTTAAAGGAGGCAGAGAGGTTTAGTAAAGCCGCTATACTTTTTGGCTCTATCCTTGAGAAAAAGGATGCAAATGATATTGACGTTTTATTCATTATAAATAAAGGAAAGGCAAAGGCAGTTGAGGACTTTTGTATGAAACTTTCGAATCTGAGGCCCAAAAGAGTAAATCCTTTATCGATGACCGCGTCGGATTTTAAGAAGAACATAAAGAAACAGGATAGGGTGGTGGCAGACATTCTTAAGAAGGGGATAATCCTTTTTGGGGAGGATGTAGTAATGAACGCACTGAGAGGGATATAAATGGAGAATACCGAAAGGAAATTTAACTGGTGCCTTGAAAAAGGCAAGATCGGCGGCAGAAAACATCACGGCTTAAGGAAAATAAAGCCTGACAACAAAGAGGCAGATAATCACATACAGAAGGCATTGCATAATCTTGAGGCCGTTGATTATAACATCAAAGGCGGGTTTAGCGATTGGGCTATTTCGGCTGCTTTCTACGCTATGTATCATTCATTATTGGCTATCCTTTATAAGATAGGTTATGACTCAAGGAATCAGGAATGCACGATTAACGCGATAGAATACTTCATAAAAACAGGCAAAATAAAGCTTGATCCAAAATACATTGCAATGATAAGAAGAACTGATGAGCTTATGGGAAGCGATGCCAAAGCCTTAAGAGAAGAATTTCAGTATGGCACAGAGATTGAGGTTGAAGAAGAAATTCTTGAGAACATGAAGAATAACGCTAAGGAATTTGTTGAAGCCGCAAGGATTATTCTAGAGGAGATAAAGATATAGATTCCTTACTATAAGGAAAAAGGTAGAGTCTAAGGGCGTATTTCCATATTGTAAGGAAACACTATAGAACGGATCTTAGAAAATAAAAAACAAATAGTTCCATGGATGTGCGAAATTTGTGGCAAAGATAAAGGAGCAGTTTAAATGAGAAAAAGAGTTTTTATATTGCTTTCGATCATCTTTAATATAGTGCTATCAGTCAGCTCTTATGCAGAAGTTAAAAATGTTATCCCCGAAGAACTGCAGACAGATAAACCTGAAATTACGATTTCATTAGACCCCATAGAATATCCTCCCGAGAAATTAACAGAATACGGCATAAAGCATTCCGAAGTCCGATCAGGTACAATTCAGTGTGCGTCTTCAGCCAAATTGATAAGGCGGCTCAGGAACTTTTAAAACTCGCCATCTTAGAAATTGGATTAAGCGCTCGGGGCTACGATAAGATATTAAAAATCGCAAGGACTATAGCAGATTTGGCTGGCTCGGAGTTAATCTTTGTGGAACATATCTGCGAGGCGATAAATTATAGGAGTTTAGATAAGCTTCGATAGCCATAAGATTAGGCTGATGGTTTCTCGCTTGGATATCAAGCCCTCTTCCTGCCAATCATTAAAAAGAAACCACCCTCCTTGCTGCCAGTAAACATTAAACGGCTCTGAACGAGGAAATGGTCAAGCCAATTTCCCCTGGGATTTACTCGAAATAACTTTTCATTATCCGAGAAAATTTCAAAGGCCTTTAATTTTGGTATGCCGTTAACAAAATCGAAACCAGTACGTTCAGACCACGTTAAGACTTCTGCGAACGTGTGCTTTGATTCGTGCGGATTTTTATATTGGTCCATAAACCACGTAAGCTTTCTAAGATTGCCGATATTATTTTTTCTTAACCGCGGATCTAAGAAACTTAAGTTATCTCCGAAAATTTTAAAGATAATACGCCGAATATCGGTAATAATTCTGCCATATCTATTATAAAGGCCTATAATAATATATCCTTTGCTTTTCACGAGTTTTGCTATAGAACGAAACCCAGCAAAGGGATCGCTTGTGTGATGGAGAACTCCATTACAGATTACAAGAGGAAAACTGCCCTCTTTAAATATGGGTTTAAACAGATTCATTTGGTAAAAACCTACCCTTTCGAGGCCATTCTTATTTTTAAAATCACAGGCTAACTTTAAAGAGTTGAGGCAAATGTCGGCCCCAAATACCGACCTATTGGCAACGCCCAAAAAATTACTCAGTTGCCCTGTGCCGCATCCGACTTCAAGGACCCTTATATTAAGAGGAATCTGTTCGTTCAACAAACGTGCAAAAATCCCCCTTTGAGCCTTTTCAATTAAATCTCCTACATTCTCAAAATCTTCATAATTGGGAAACGGCGTTCTCTCATAAAAGGATTTTATGATATTCGTCACATCCTTCTTTAAAGGCACCCAATCGTTCGGACAGAACAAAAGCGGGATGCCACAATCGGCTTGATAACGTTCTTGACAACCGCGGCAGTTTATTTCGTCGTTAACTATTTTTAAACTTCCCCCGCATGCTGGACATATAAAAATATCCAAATTGTCAGTCATATGTTTTAACATCATTACCTCTTAATTTCCATTAACCCTGTTATTTTCTCGTAATTTAATTTTTTTATTATACCATATACTACAAAAACATCTCAACATAGAAATTTTAGGATTTTAAAACAGAGGTCGCTTATGTTAATATATTCACTATGAAACCGAGTAGGTGGCTAATAGTATTTCTTTATGTCCTTTTCATCTTCGTAACGATTCCGTATGTGCCTAAAATTTGGAGTTCGCTTACCCAGCTGTTAGGCAAGGGCACGTCGGCGATCCTCAACGTTAGTTATGGATTTTTAGGTTCTTGCGTCATCCTCTATTCATATTTTAGATTACAGAAGAAGTCATTTATGTTTTATGCTGCTTTGCTCTTGATATTCTTATGTTATGGTTATCTATTAAAAAATTTAAGCGTCGCGATTGAAAAAATTCACCTGTTAGAATACGGGGTATTGAGCACCTTAGTTTACTGGGCGGTTAAGCCCAAAATAAAAAGGATTTTAATTTACGGCGTTATTTTAGGGATAGTTTTTCTTGTAGGATGGGCAGATGAATTAGTTCAAAGAGTAACCCCTGGAAGGGTTTATGAGTTCAAAGACGTTCTCTTGAATTGGAAAGCCGGAATATTAGGATTCCTTCTGGTTATGACTTTTAAAAGATGCAATTAAGTTATTATCGACTTAAAAAATAGGATGTGCCCCTAATTAAATATGTTTGCCGAAATTTGCCAGTTTTGGTTTCGCTAATTTTTCGAAATCCGCATATTTTATTTTTACGGTATCGGTATGTGTGCCAGCGTTGAATACGATTTCCACATCTTCCTTTACTATCTCATCGGCATAGACATCGAGCCCATATAGATTTCCAAATGGCGGCATCGCCCCAACTTCGTAGTCGGCAATGACCTTGGTGATTTCGTCTTCGGTCGCTATCTTTAGCGTTTTGCATTTTATTATGCTTTTCAGTTTATTGGTGTCAATCAGATGGATTGCTGGCAGGACCGCCAAAACATACTTATCGTCGGCCTTTACCAAGACGGACTTTAGAACTTGTTTTCCTGGGAGATGTTGCGCCGCCGCTATCTCCTGTGCAGTATAAGCGACTGGGTGCTTCAATGCCTCGTACTTTACTTTATTCTCTTCTAGATATTTTTTTAACTTCGCCACTATTGCCATTTTCCACCTCCTTTGTAGTGTTCTCGGTTTCTCCAAAGGTAATTCATTTTTATTTTGATTATACCTATTTTACCTATGGTGCCGAAGCGGGGACTTGGCGCCTTCAGCCGACTATCGTCGTCTTCAGGTCGGCCATCCGCTCGCTTACGCTTCGCACCACTATCGTGGTGCTTGCTTTTCCTCCTCGGGTGGCTCACATCTCGCCACCCCTGCCAAGCAGCGCTCCTTATTCGTCGCGCTGGCAGTGTTGGCGCTCGCTCCCTTCAAATCCCCTTAACGTCATTAAGTTAAAATGGTGCCGAAGCGGGGACTTGAACCCCGAAGAGGTTTCCCTCACAGGACTCTGAATCCTGCGTGTTTGCCAATTTCACCACTTCGGCTCTCGATAA
>CAZUZR010000014.1:0-15236 GCA_964625025.1 uncultured Planctomycetia bacterium
ATGGTTATCTTCACACAGATTACTCCAAGCTCGGCAAAGATGAATTGCTATATCAGGCTAAAAAATCGAAGGAATTGCTGGAGGGCGGCTTAAATTGTGAAGTAGCGGGTTTTAGGGCACCGCAGTTTAGGGTTCATCCCAATTTATATGAGGTCCTTTTCGCTTCAGACTATAAGTACGACTCATCTGTAGTATGCGGCAGATTAAGAGGAAGGTATGATAATGCGAAATTAAATGGAAGCCCTTTTGCAGCAGGGCACAATATATTAGAAATCCCAGTTTCAAATATCCCGCTGACAAATAAGCCGATGGGATTGCTATGGATAAATCATTTGGGATTTCCAATATTTTCCATCTTAGAGAGGTTTTCCAGAAGCGGACAAAGTATCATTATCTATTTGCACCCATTTGATATATTAGGACGAAAAGGCAAAGGCGATTTCGGTTTACTTGTAAACTTTTGGTATTTGTTCAAAGCCCACAACGCTTACAAGACGCTCAGACGCCTGCTCGAACATTATTCTGGAAGTTCTAATTTCGTAACTTTAAAGGAATATTTAAAGAAGTGAAAAATATGGCTTCTAGGAATATCTATTCTGACCGAGCGTTAGCGCAGATGCCAAGGCTTTTGTCCCTTCAGGATAGGAATCCCTTTTCGCCAACTTATGGTTGTTTCAATAGAGAATTTTGGTTAAATAAGACTACGGATTTCCCCTCAGCTATTGCGCAGTTCGGCGTTCATTCTCTTTCTTTAGCATATGCTAATCCCTTTCCCAATAACATATATTACAGACAGAAAAAGATATTAGACTGGGCATTGGCGGGCATCGAATATTGGACGAAGATACAAAAGGGCGATGGCTCGTTCGATGAATTTTACTATAACGAACGTGGATGGGCTGGGCCGACGGCATTTCTGTTATATGCGGTTCTGGATAGCTATAGGATGTTGAAGTCGCAATTTCCCAAGGATTTGGAGGAGAGGGCTCTAAAGGCGGCTCATAAGTCCGCGCTATTTTTAGCAAGATATGATGAGCCCTCAGTTTTAGCAAATCACCACGCGATAGCGGTCCTGGCAATTTATGAGGCCTACTTGGTCCTAAGGGATAAAAAATTATTGAGCGGTTTAGAAGTGAGGATCGCGGATTTCTTAAGGCATTGCTATGACGAAGGCTGGTCGCTCGAGTATGGAGGTGCGGATCCGGGATATCTGTCAGCGACAGTTAGTTTCTTAGGCAAGTTACACAAGGTATATCAGGACGAGCGCCTTTATGACGTAGCAAAAAGGGCTATTGAGTTCACAAGTTACTTTGTGTATCCAAATGGTTTCTATGCTGGGACGATGGGGAGCCGACAGACCCTGCATTTTTATCCGCACGGGTATGAGATATTCGCTAAGGATATCCCGCTTGCAGCCACGATGGCCGAGAGGATGCTCATCGCTTTGGGCGAAGGTAAACTCGTGCCCCCGGAGATTCAATCCGATAGGTATTTTTTGTATCGCATCCCTGAATATCTGCTCTCTTATCTCGATTACGTAGAGAGGCAGGGGAGTTTACAGCGCCTTCCGTATGAGCGAGAGCCGTTCGATAAATTCTTTGAGAAAGCAAAAATATTTGTCAAGAAAAATCCCGATTATTATTTATTAGTGAATTTGGTTAAAGGCGGGGTTGTGAAGTTATTTAACCTAAAGGAAAATAAACTCGTATTTAACGATTGTGGGATAATCGCAGAATTAGAGGGTTCAAAGGTCGCAACTACCCAGTGGCTCGATGATGGTTATAAGATATCCGCGGGAAGCTCTGAGATTTCGCTCAAGGGCAATTTTCGCTATATAAAATTTAGCCAATTTACGCCTATTAAGATGATAATTTTTAGAATAGCGATGATTATGTTAGGATGGCATACCGTACTTGCGTATATGATCAAAGGCGGGATTAGGAAAATTCTGGTGTGGGGTGCTAAGCCTGCTCCAATTAAATTTTTAAGGGCAATAACTTTCGATAAAGAGGGCATAAGGATAACCGATGAGCTTAAGATAAGTGGGAATATAAGCATAAAACGCTTAATGATAGGCGACGAATTCAATCATAGATATGTCCCGCAATCGATGTATTTTCAATCTCAAGAATTAGATATCGGTGGTTTTTACCTCACCCAGGAAATGTTATCGAGATTGAACGGTAATAAAAAAATAAAAATAATAAGGACCATAGGCATTGATGGAACCTTGCAGGTCGATTTTAAGGGCTGATGTAAAATGAGAAAAGCAGCGTTGGTTATATTTATACTTATCAACCTACTCTTAAATATTTATGGCAATGACTGGGGGCTCCCCTCGCGCTGGCATTCCGATGAAAAAGTAGCTAATGTTCTACATATGGCAAATGAAAAAACGTTGATAGATCCCATTGGTGAATACCTTCATCCTACAGGGTATCATCTATTTTTACTTACATCCTTTATCCCCGTCTATGGTTATTTAAAATTAATAAATTATCCGATAGCAAGTTTAAAGGAAGCGGCTTCAATATCGTGGATTCATATGGCGAAACTGCACCCTGGTTTCGCAACTGGAATATATATTTACGCCAGAGCACTTTCAGCGTTATTAGGCGCCTTGACCGTTTATC
Source organism: uncultured Planctomycetia bacterium (assembly GCA_964625025.1). Classification (GTDB taxonomy): domain Bacteria; phylum Omnitrophota; class Gorgyraeia; order Pluralincolimonadales; family CAZUZR01; genus CAZUZR01. The sequence continues at coordinate 2,634 of CAZUZR010000014.1, forward strand.
TCATCTATCTATTAGGAAAAGAAATGTACGATGAAAAAGTAGGTCTATTTGCTGCAGCGTCTTTATCCGTTTGCATGGGTTTTGTTGGAGTAAATCACTTCGCTAAGTATACATCCTTGGTTAACCTATTGATAGTCCTTGTAATCCTTTTTTGTATAAAGGCCTTAAAGGAAAGGACCTCAAGAAGTTCAAATGGTTATCTATTTTTTGGGTTTTTGTCTGCCGGGTATGCTAGTTCAGTTCATATAAATGCGCCATTATTGTTATTGCCTTTATTCTTGACGTTTATTTTCATCGGTTCAAATCTATTTAATAAATTTAAAAGCACAATAACGATGCTTATAAGTTGTATTTCTTTATATGTTACAGGGCTTATAGTTGGGACGCCTTCCCTCTTGACCAATTTTAAGAATTATTTTTTGAGGCTGGGTCATAAATATGACATAAGCCTAATAAATAAACCCGCTACGGACACAATACCTCTATTCGTCGGGCCAATAAATTACTTTATTGAAATATTATCTATATATGGGATACCATTGTCCATTTTAATCGTGCTGGGAACGATGCGCTCGTTATTTTCGTGGAGGAAAATAACGAAAAAGGAAGTCATCGTGTTCAGTTTTATCATTAGCTATTACTTTGTTATAACAATGTTGCATGAAGATAAATTTCCGCAGACCAAACTTATAATTGCTGTTGTCCCTTTGCTTACAATTTTTGCAGGAAAGCTAATTTACGATATGTTTTTAAATAAATGGCTTCCGAAAATTGGCGCATATCTGTTACTATCCTTCGTTTTTTTATATTCGTTTGCCTATAGCTTAAAGGCAGATTCGTACTTTAAAGAGGCAGATACAAGGTATGAATCTACGCAGTGGATTACTAAGAATATTTCAAGGGATTCAAGGATCGAGGTTTTTGACCAATTAAATTTTGTTGCCTCTACCGATATTATGAATGATTATGAGATAATTTACTTAGGCAGTAGTTCAAGTATTTTTCAGGGCGAGCATTTCTTTAAATGGAATAAAATAGAGAATAGAGAAGAATATCTAAAACATATTAACAGATATGACTCCCCATCTGACTACATCATTATAGATTTAGATGACATAAATAGACTTTATCAGGTTAATTTTATGAGCCATCTTCCAGGCCTTGCCGAATATATGAGGTCACTATTTGAGGGCAAGAAAAATTTTAGAATTGCCAAGATTTTTACACCAAAGAACCCGAGAATAAAATCGAAAGCAATTAAAGGCCTCATCTATCCAAAGGATCTCTTATGGAATCCAATTCCAAGTTATAAAGATACCGCCGTTACGATTTATATATTCAAAAGGCTCGACGATGCTAAAATCAAATTTAAGTAATTTAATTCTGTCGAAGTTAAATATAGATAAAGTCAAGGCCATTTTTGGAAACGCCCCCATTTTAAGTATATTTTTTAAATTGGGTTCTCAGGTCTTAATAGATTATAGTTACCCAACTCACATCTTTATCGAAAGCACCCGAGCCTGCAACCTAAAATGCAAATATTGCCCTCGGAACATCGGGCCTTTAAGAAGCGGACATATGGATTATAATTTGTTTACGAAGATAATCGATGAGGCAACCAACTACGGCAGAAGGAACTTCTGTCTACATATGTTGGGAGAACCACTTCTATATCCTAGAATAACAGATATGGTTCAATACATAAAGAAGGCGAATAACAATCATTCTATACTTTTCACCACAAATGGCTATTTTTTGGATGACTTTAAAACGGAGGTATTTCTTGAAAACAATTTGGATAAAATAACTTTTAGTCTATTCTCATTGGAAAGCGAAAAAAACAAAATGCTTACAGGCGATGATAATATCACTAAGGTTATCAATAACGTTAAAGATATGGTCGCTTTAAAAAAGGCGATGCGCAGCAAGACAAAGATTTATATTAGATTTCTAGCGTGCGAAGAGAATGAAAATGAGATACCACAGCTTCGCACAACGGCCAGTAGTTTAGGCGTCCCCTTAGAAATCCGTTATACCCATAATTACAGTGGAATCATAGAGGATAATTATACTTCTAAACATATATTCAAAAAGCGTTATCCTTGTTATCATCTTTGGTTTTCTCCTGCAATCACCTGGGATGGAAAGATAGTCCTTTGTTGCAATGACTGGGATTATTCCGAAATATTGGCAGATATACAAGATAGCACCTTGGCAAAGGTATGGCAGGGTGAGCGGTTAAGGCAATTACGCGGATATCATCTTGCGGGCGAATACGATAAGGTCCCCTTATGTGCCAAATGTAATGTCTGGTCTATGTATCCTGACATATTTTTTGGGGCACAAAAGGTACGTCGTTTTTAAGGAGGTTTAATCGAAATGAAGAAAAAGGCGGAAGATACACTACTCATTCGTAGTTTTTATAGAACGATGGGAAATCTGATTGCCAAAAAGATGTTGAGCACCAAGATATCCCCTAATCAGGTGACGTTCCTTGGATTGTCGATAGGCATTTTAGCGTGCCTTCTCATATTGACTGAAGAACATAGTTTATTAATCCTGGCCGGGATATTTTTACAACTGAATGTGCTCTTTGATTTCGTAGATGGCTCCCTTGCCCATCTGGCTTCAAAGGAGACTGTATTAGGAGATTGGTTAGATAGCAATACAGGTATATTGGTAGACACTTTATTATTTTTTGCTATCGGCTTAAATTTATACTGGCAGAGAGGTGAGTCAATTGTTTGGATGATGAGTTTCCTATGTTTAGCTTGGAGGTATCTAATCAGGAACATATATTTTACTTTTCATACGACAGGCTTCTTTGAGGATGGGGTAAAGGAATCTAGCAAGAACTACCTTTTTAGGTTTTTGCGGGAATTCATACCAACGCGCTATATTATTTTACTTCTTGCCAGCCTTGCCTTAATTTTTAATCAGTTGTATGGATTTTTAAAACTAATAAGCATTTATGGAGGGATTGGGTATTTGGGATTGTTGGTTATGGTATACAAAAAGATAGCTAAATCCGAATCGGCGATTTCATCTCGAAAATGACGTAACTATGAGATACCCTGAATTTATCAAAAGGACGCTTAGTTTACTTTTAGGCCTTATCCTTTTTACCTTGCTCTTCTACTTCGGGGGCCTCTCATCGTTTAAGAAGGTTAAAGAGATAAATTTTACCTTTACCTTTTTAGCTTTCATCTGCACCTTCGCAGTTATCTTCCTTGTGACGTTAAGGTGGAAAAATATATTGCGTGTCCTGGCCGGCAATGCGGAAATAAAAAAGAACGACCTATTTCGGTATTTCCTTGTGAGCAAGCTAATAGGATCTTTTATACCCAAGGACATAAGCGATTTTGCAGTGAGAGGCCTTAGCTTAAATTACTCTGGAAAGGCAAATATCGTCAATGCATTTCAATCAGTTTTAATCGATCGGCTCTTCGACGTTTTTATCCTTATGACATCTATAATTCCTGCCCTTTTGTTTTTTGTTTTTTACCCAGAGCTGAACAATTCCCTTTTATTATATCTACTTTTAACGGCCCTTTTTTTAGGTACATTGAAAATTAATCCTTTAAAGTTAGTCGAGGTACTGCTTTTCAAAATTTTAAAAATCAAACTAATTTCCAAATTTGAGAACTTAAGGAATTTCTCTAAAAATTTATTCATAAATTTTAATTATAGTATCTCCTTTATGCTTATTACCCTAAGCGCGCTAAAATTTTTAACAGATGTTCTTTTTCTACTGTTTCTTTCTAAGGCCCTGAATATCAGGATACCTTTAGAAGTATTATTTTGGGGTTCTAGCATTGGGCAATTATTCTTCTTGATCGGCATAACGCCAGGCGCACTGGGGATTTTAGAGATGGGATGGTTTGGCATTCTTATGATAGCGGGCATTGGAAGGCCAGACATCGTTTATTTTATCACGATGAGAAGGATTTGCTCAATAGCCTTTATGGCTACGTTGTTGTTTATTTCTTACGCCATAAAATTACTCGAAAAAAATGTAAGTGCACCCATTAAGTACACGGACTTAGGTTAAGCATGATTAAGGCAAAGATAGATTACTTAAAGTTAATATTTATCGGAGTTGTTTTTGGGGCTTTGATTTTTTTAAAACCAATCATTTTATTGTTGTCTTTTATGACATTAGGCATTGTTATTTTTCTGTGGCGGACAAAACCAACTGAAAAAACAACCCTGGCCAAAATAGTAGTGCTCGGCCTCATCTTGCGCATGCTTTTTAGTTTTGTCGCCTTAATCTATATGCCTCTCTTTAATATTTATTATCCAGAGCCGCCGCTTTTTATGAAGGCGATAGGACATACGTTGCAGCTCTTCAGGGATTTCCACCGAGAGATTTTAAATGGAATAAATTTGGGAAAATATTTTGCTGGAGGATATGGCGATCTCTTTTTAAGCGAGGTGTTAAAGGAGGTGGCGGTTGAAGGCAAAACAAGTTTTTTGCATATCGGCGCCTATATTCAAGGGTTATTAAATTTCATATTTGGAGAATCGGCATTAAATATTTTAGTCTATCCACTTTTGGGCGTTTGGTCAATAGTGCTTGTCTATTATTTAACGAAGGAAGTTTACGACAGAAATGCAGCCATAATTGCCTCTTTTGTTTTGGCAATATTGCCATCTTTTATAATTTGGGATTGTATAAATATCAGGATGTCGATTTCTATCCTTTGCCTCTTATTAATAAACTGGTCGGTGCTAAAATTCAGAAGATGTAATCACATTAAATATCTCATACCACTTTTTATTGCAATTCTATTTTTCAGTACAGCAAAAGACAAATTTTTTATGCCCATTACGCTTATAACTATTTTAATATTATTTTTAAGCATAAATTTTAAGCGCCCCCTTAAGAAGATATTGATAACGTTAACGATAGCCATATTTTTATTGCTTATAAAAACCAACCCATTAGTGAAATCAAAAATACACACTACAATTTTAAATATCATAATAAATCAAAAAAGTTTTTACTTATATGAAAGTGGCAATAATTACAAGATATACCCAGAATTCGTTTACCATGAAAATTTAGAGAAGATCAGCAGTTCAAAAATAACGGCGTTGACTTTGTTAAAGGCCTTGCCAAAAGGTTCGGCCTATTTTCTATTCGCACCTTTCCCATGGGCGGTTACCAATACCTTAAGGCTATATTCTTATCCTCAAATTCTTTTTTGGTATTTTATGTTTCCATTTGCTATATGGGGCATCTTAATAGGCCTTCGACGCAATCGCGCGGATACGTCCCTAATCTTACTGTTCTTACTTTTCTGGATTATGTTATTTTCTCTAACTATGGGCAATGAAGGCACTGCCGCTCGACATAGGGATTTTGTTTCGCCATTTTTCTATATCTTCGCGAGCGTAGCATTATGTTATCTATTAGGAACACCAAGGTTAAAAGGTAAATAATAGAATGAGGGCTCTACTATTAAATATGCCGGTTAAGTTTAATTCCTGGCAAAATCTCGAGATGCCTTTAGGGATTGCTTATATTGCATCTGAATTAGAAAAAAATGACCACGATGTATCCATAAAGGATTATGAGGTTGAATATTTTGAGAAGCTGCAGTTTAAAAATGAGTTAAATATCTTTAAGCCAGATGTCGTTGGCATCTCTTTTAGGTCTTCATCTTATGCCTCAGCAAAAGCGATTTGCACCATAATCAAGGATATGAACTGCGCTATTAAAATTGTTTTAGGTGGGCACCATGCAACCGCCTTTCCTGAGGATACCTTAATGGATTTATCCGCTGACTACGTTGTTCTGGGGGAGGGAGAATACGTTATGGCGCAGCTCCTGGACGCCATACGTTCGAATTCAGATTTGGCAGATATTCCAGGCATAGCATACCGAAAAAATGGCGATATCAGAAAAAATGCACCTGCGGACATCATCGCAGATTTGGATGCGCTTAGTTTTCCCGCCTGGCATCTGCTCCCTATCGAGAAGTACGTTACGGGTTCTATATTGACTAGCAGGGGCTGTCCTTTTTCCTGTATATATTGCGATAAAGGGATATCTACGAGAGTAGTGAGGTTCCGCTCCCCACAAAATATTTATAGGGAGATAGTAGCATTTGAGGGCAAATATAAAAAGGGCAGGATATATTTTGTAGATGATTACTTTTTTTTAAATAAAAATAGATTATCTGAGATTTTTGATCTGGTTATAAACGATGGACATTTAAAATTTAAGTGGTATTGTCAAGCAAGGGTTGATGGCATCGATAGCGGAATCCTCGAGCGCGCAAAGGTAAGCGGCTGCGAGCTAATTATTTATGGAATTGAAACTGGCGATCCGGAAGAGTTGGAATATATAAATAAAAAAACTACATTAGAGGAAGCCAAACGAGCGCTTAAGCTTAGCAAAAACGCAGGCATTAAAACCAGGGCAAACTTTATGATTGGATTTCCAATATCCACTCATAAGACGATAAGCAATTCAATTCATTTTGCCAAGAAGATAGATGCCGACCTCTATAGATTTTTTATTGTATCGCCGCTTCCAAATACCGTATTGTGGGAGCGCATAGAAAGGACACACCCGGAACTCGCCGATGTGGGGTGGGATAAATTCGATTTTTACAGCCCCAGTTTCGATACTATTGAGCTGAAAAAGGAGGACTTAGTAAAGTACGTTATGGCAGCCTATTTATATGTGCTGAAGGATAAAGTTATCAAGGAGTTGACCATCGAATTCATTCCTCGTCTAACAAAATTGTTATATTTAGTTTTTAATACCAGGAGAATAAGGGGAAATGCCTCCCTTGTTTACCCTGCCTGCGTGAACCTTTTTTTGGAGGAATGGTTTATCGTCCGTCGCTTAAGACATAGTGAGAGGTTAACTTATATAAAGGATGCGTACGCCATAACCAATAGGTTAAAAAAGCATTGAAGAGATACCGTTCAAAAATTCTATACATAACATATCTTGGGTTGCTTGAACCCATTCCTAAGTCACAAGTGCTTCCATATCTATTTAAGCTTTCAAAGGATGTAAAGATTCATTTATTATCCTTTGAAAAGAAGACAATGGCAAGAGCACAACTCGATGAGTTTAGGCGAATAAAAGATAGATTACAGGAAAATCAAATTACGTGGCATAGGCTGGCTTATCATAAATACCCTTTGATACTATCGTCATTTTTGGATATCTTTTTGGGAATTATCGTCGCTCTATACATTATCCTCAAGCATAAGATACCCATCGTTCATGCCCGTTCGGATATCCCGATAGCTATCGGTTATGTTTTAAAATCGGTTATGCCAATCAAGCTTTTATATGACCGTCGGGGGATAATGGGAGAAGACCATACGGAGCATAGCGGATGGAAGAGGGGAGGTTATCTATATCGCCTGGCAATCTGGTTCGAACAGGTGGCTATTAGGAGAAGTGATGCCGTAGTGGTCTTGGCTGAAAATATGAACGTTAAACTAAAAAGGAACATTGATTCCGGTAAAGACGTCCTGATTAAAACTATACCCTGTTGTATAGATTTGCAATTATTCAATTATAACGCTCATCAGAATTTAAAAGATGCGATGGGATTATCAGGTAAGTTCGTTTTAGTTTATAGCGGGTCGGTCGGGACTTATAATCTATTGAATGAGATGTTCGACTTTTTTAAAGAGGCGCTTGAGTTGATAACCAATGCCCATTTTCTTATTTTAACCCAGAATAAAGATGTTGTGGCCGATTTGATGATGAGGAGAAACGATATAGATAAGGATAAGGTCACCATCACTTATATACCGCATGAGAAATTGCCGCCTTACCTTTCGGTGGGAGAGGTGGGATTGGTTTTTAGGAGGACGTCTCCTACGGCATTGGCCGCTTCTCCCACCAAATTCGGCGAATATTTAGCCTGCGGGCTGCCGGTGATATCGACGCCTCAAGTTGGCGATTTAGAGGATATTATTAACTCCAATAAAATAGGAGTGGTTTTAAATGGATATGGAAAAGCCAAATATAAGGAAGCCATAAATGGATTATTGTCCTTGTGCTCTGAGGGGGACTCATTGAGGTTGCGTTGTAGAAAAGTTGCAGAGCAATTCTACTCGTTAGAGCGCGGCGCCCGCGAATATTTAAATATATATAACCACCTAATAAAAAATTAAGATTATGAAGATATGTTTTTTTATAAAACATGAGATTAGCTGGGGAAGCAGCCGAGAACGTATAGGCGTATATCTCGAACATATTAAAAAAAGGGGGCATACTTATAAAATCATTTCTGTAATTCCAAATAATTTAAGCCAAATCTGGATAGGTAGAGCACGGCCGCATTCATTATTTAGTTCGATATATTCCTTTTGGTGTAGCAGGGTGCTTAAACATCTAAAATTGATATGGATTATAATCGCGGCAAAAAGATTCGACCTTATCGTAATTCAAAAAGTAAATTTGCTCTATCCTTTAATATGGATTTTAAGGTTAAGGAATAGAAATATCGTATTCGATTTCGATGACCTATGTTTTTGGAATTTAGAATCACCTCAAAAGAGGATTGGGTTTGTTAAGCGGTTCAATTTTTGGCGCAGAGGTATTCAACATCCGGCCGTTTTAAAATTATACAGCAGGATAATCGCAGGCAATAGATATCTCGCCGATATTGCGTGCGCGTCAAAAAGCGAGGATGGCGTCACTATTATTCCGACGCCAATCGATTGTAACTTATATCACTTTGTGGAAAAGGGACCTCAAAATGCCTCATTAATTATTGGCTGGGCAGGTTCCGGGGAGAACCATTTGAGGCATCTTGAATTATTAGTGGACCCCCTTAAAGAGCTGATAAAACGTTATGATATCGTATTCAAATTAGTCGGCGCGATGTATTCGCCCAGAATTAAGGCCTTATTTAAATTTCTAAATTCCAAATTTATTTGTATCGATTGGGCCGAACATATTCGTTTACTGCAGTTAATCCGTACGTTTGATATCGGAGTTATGCCATTGAGGGACGATGAAGAATCGAGGGGCAAGTGCGGTTTTAAGGCACTACAATATATGGCCCTGGGAGTTCCAGTTGTAATTTCTCCCGTAGGCATAAATGAGGAAATCGTCCAAGATGGCATAAATGGCTTTTTGGCTAGAGACCCCTCTGAATGGGTCAAAAAGTTATCCACTTTAATTGAAAATGAAGGGCTGAGAAATGAATTCGCCCAAAATGGCAGAAGGACGGTAGAGGAGAATTATAGCCTTGATAAGACCTCTAAGGCGTTCTTAGAAATTATAGAAAGGCCGTAGGCTATGAGGATAGTAGTCTTAGGAGGTAACGGGCAGTTAGGCAGCGACTTGGTTAAGGTATTAAAGGGTGGCGAGATAATATCCTTGACCCACGCTGACATCGAGATATCTGATTTTAATAGCGTATCCGAGATGTTTAAAAAGCACAGGCCCCAGATCGTTATAAATACCGCGGCGTTTCATAATGTGCCCGCGTGTGAAAGCGATGACCTGAAGGCATTTATGGTCAATGGGCTGGGCCCTAAGTTCCTCTCTCAAAATTGTGTAACGCATAACTGCGCGCTAGTACATATAAGCACCGATTATGTATTCGATGGCAAGAAGAATAGCCCATATATAGAGGAGGATTTACCAAATCCTCTAAACGTTTATGGGATTAGCAAATTAATTGGCGAATACTATATCAAGTCTATAATGGAAAGATACTTCATCATAAGGACCTCAGGCCTTTACGGAATTCATAAATGCAGGGCGAAGGATGGCAATTTCGTAGATGCAATGCTAAAACTTTCTAAAGAGCAAAAGGAGATAAAAGTAGTCGGCGATGAGATTTTAACGCCAACATATTCTTTGGACTTGGCAAGTCAAATTAACGAATTGATAAAGACTGACTTCTATGGCCTTTTTCATATCACAAATGAAGGTTTCTGTTCTTGGTATGAATTCGCGCAGGCGGTCTTTGAATACTTGAATATAAAAGTAAATTTAAAAGAGATAAAACAGAGCGAATACCCTTCGACCGTAAAAAGGCCACGTTATTCGGTCCTCGAGAATCGCAGGTTAAAATCCCTTGGCATAAACAGGATGAGACATTGGAAAGAGGCCCTTTTGGGTTACTTAAATGAGAGGAAGAGATTAAAGCTAATTTAAGATGAGGGTATTATTTATAGTTCCATATCCAACCGAAGGTCCCAGCAATCGATTTAGGGTCGAGCAATATTTGCCACATTTAAAGCAGCGAGGAATAAATTACTCCCTAAGGCCATTTTATAATAGTTTCATTTACAGGATATTATATAAGAGAGGCCATTATTTTAAAAAGGCCTTATACCTATGCTTCTTTATGTTGCGCAGGCTGGGCGATGTCGTAAGCGCCAGTTCGCATGATGTGGTCTTCATACACAGAGAGGCCTATCCTTTTGCCGGCTATATCTTTGAACGGCTTTTTAGATTTTTTGGAAAAAAATTAATTTACGATTTTGACGATTCGATATTTATCAAAAAACCACTAAAGATAAAAAAGGTTATAAGGATGAGCGATTGTGTTATCGCAGGTAATGAATTTTTGAAAGATTATGCCTCTCAATATAATAAAAAAATTACAGTCTTACCGACTTGTATTGATACGCGTATTTATAAGCCTAAGATAAAACCTGCGAGTAAAGATGAAGTTATCATCGGCTGGATCGGAACATCTTTTACAGCCATATATTTGGACTTATTGAGCGATGTTTATGCGACATTGGCAGATAGATATAAGAACATAGAATTTAGGGTGGTCGGAGGATATTTTCAAAATTCTAATCTGCCTATAATCTGCAAAGATTGGTCATTGGATTCGGAAGTGGAAGAACTGCGTGAATTCGATATTGGGGTTATGCCTTTATTTGATGATGACTGGGCAAGAGGAAAGTGCGCTTTCAAGATAATCCAATATATGGCGGTTGGGATTCCGACCGTCGCATCCAGAGTGGGAATGAATGTAGAGATAATCGAGGACGGTAAAGATGGCTTTCTGGCAAACAGGAAAGAAGAGTGGATAGAGAGGCTCTCGATTTTAATTGAAGATAAGCAATTGAGGGAAAATATGGGCAGGCTTGGCAGGGCAAAGGTCGAAAGCCTATATTCTATCGAGGTCAATAAAGGAAGATATATAGATATATTAGAAGGGGTATATAATTCGAGGTGTTAAAATGTGCGGAATCTGCGGCATCGTAAATATAAATAAAGGACGCATTGACGAGGAAATTGTCAAGGCGATGGCCCGGGCAATGGCGCATCGCGGTCCAGATGATGAAGGGGTCTATTCTGCTCCAGGCGTATGTTTGGGGCATAGGAGGCTAAGCATCATAGACCTATCGAGCAGTGGCCATCAACCTTTAGCCAACGAGGATAAAACTATCTGGGTTATTCTAAACGGGGAGATTTATAACTATAAAGATTTAAGGGCCGAATTGGAGAAGAAAGGCCATAGGTTTAATTCTCATTCCGATACCGAAGTTATAGTCCATCTATATGAAGAATATGGACAAGAGTGCGTGAAATCAATAATAGGGATGTTTGCTTTTGGCATATGGGATTCAAAAAAGGAATTGCTTTTGTTAGCTCGAGACCGCATCGGCAAAAAACCGCTTTTATATTCTTACGTTAACGGCAACTTCTGTTTTGCTTCCGAATTTTCAGCGCTTTTAAAGAGCGGCTTAATAAAAAAAGATGTCAATTTAGAAGCGCTCGACTACTATTTGACTTTTGGCTATATTCCAGCGCCTTTGACCATATATAAAAATGTATTCAAACTTATGCCTGCGCATATTCTAAAATTTAAGGATGGCCAGATAAAGATAGAGAGATATTGGCAGTTAGATTATGAAAGGAAAATAAAAATATCCGAAGATGAAGCAGGGTGCGAAATCCACAGGTTGCTTACGGATGCTGTGAGGGTGCGTTTATACAGCGACGTCCCGCTGGGCGTATTTTTAAGCGGCGGAATCGATTCCAGCGTAGTTGTTGGTTTAATGTCTCAAATTGCTAATCGAAGGATTAAGACATTTTCAATTGGTTTTGATGAGTCAGATTATAATGAATTAAAATACGCAAGGAATATAGCAAAACATTTCGACACCGACCACAATGAATTTATAGTAAAGCCAAAAGCCCTTGAAGTGCTGCCCCTGCTCGTTGAGCGTTATGGCGAGCCATATGCCGACCCATCCTGCATACCTACTTATTATGTATCTAAAGTCAGCAAAGAACATGTAACGGTTATCTTAAACGGCGATGGCGCAGATGAGCTATTTGCCGGGTATGAACGCTATCAGGCGATGGTTTTTTCAGAGTGCTTTGATGGGCTTCCAGAATTCTTAAAGAAGAACGTAACTTCTCTATTCGTTAAAGCCATACCAGAGTCGATGGATGGCAGAAAGCTTATTAGAAGGATAAGGAGGTTTTTTGAGGCGATATCGCTGCCGTTACATAAAAGATATATTAAATGGATAGGCGTATTTGACGATGAATTTAAAAGGCAGATATACTCGCATGAACTTATGGCCGCCGTAAGCGACTTTAAGGCCGACGAATTCTTCAGGCGTTGCCTCGGCGAT
>CAZUZR010000014.1:15246-29965 GCA_964625025.1 uncultured Planctomycetia bacterium
ATTCAAATAAGCTTAGGTTGGTAGATAAGCTGTTAAGATTGGATACGCTAACTTATTTGCCTGACGATCTATTGGTGAAAGTAGATATTGCGAGCATGGCTAATGCCTTGGAGGCGCGTTCGCCATTTCTCGACCATCGCCTTATGGAATTCGCGGTATCCTTACCAGCACATTTCAAATTAAGAGGGGTTACGAAAAAATATATTTTAAAAAAGATCGCTGCAAAATTTGTACCCCAAGAGAATATCCATAGGGCGAAACGTGGATTTGGCGTTCCCATCGGCCAATGGTTCAGGACCGAATTAAAGGATTATCTACGCGACAATTTACTTAGCCCTGCCTTTTTAAATAGGGGCTATTTTAATCCAGAGGCGGTCAAGCAGATGGTCAGGCTTCATCTTTCTCGACAAAAAGATTATAGCTTTCAGTTATGGGCACTTCTTATGTTTGAGTTGTGGCATCGTAACTTTATGGAAAATATATGAAAGTGATAAAGTACCTAGTTTTTTTTATAATTTTGATTTTGGCAGCCAGCATTTTTATTTTAAATATTGAAGTTACAACTCGACAGGGGATAAACTATAAAGTATACACTTTAAAGATTCCGCTGTATCTAAAAATTTTGGACTTCTATGACAGGCATTATAATTATAGATGGTTGGCTCATGAAATAATCGAAGGCAAAACCACTGAGGAAGAGAGGGCGATGGCGCTCTTTAGATGGACTATCGAAAATATCGCGAGGCAACCGCCCGACCTTAAAACAGTAGATGACCATGTATGGCATATCATCGTTCGCGGCTACGGCACTCACGACCAATATTCGGATGTTTTTACTACCTTATGCAACTACGCAGGCATCGATGCCTTCTTCGCGCGCCTTTTTAATAAAGATAGAACTTCACAAATACCATTTTCGTTTGTGAAGATAAACAAAAGTTGGCGCGCATTCGATCCATATAACGGGGCATATTTTATAGACGAAGATGGACATTTTGCTTCTGTAGAGGAAATAGCCAATGGCAGTTGGTTAGAAAAAAATATTGGCAGTTCCAAAAAACCTAATTTAAATTATGCGGATTATTTCACTGAAATTACATCGATAAATTTTGAAGAGGCCCATAAAATGTCGAGGGCGAATATACAATCGCCATTTAACAGGCTTATTTATGGAATAAGAAAGGGCAGGTTTTAATCAAGATATAAATTGACAGTCTGCAAGTTTCTATGATATAATTTGTTTAAAATGTTTTAAACATTAAAAAGGGAGGATTAATTATATGAACAATAAATTAGAATTAGCCCAGAATAAATTTATAGAGGGTATAGGCCGAATGAGCAATACATTTGGCCTGAATAGGTTTGTTGCTCAATTGTACGCGCTTTTATATTTAAATGGTAAGCCGCTTTCCTTAGATGAGATAACAGAGGCGCTTGGCGTAAGCAAAGGCAATGTTAGTATAAACATCCGTGAGCTTGAGAAATGGGGCGCAGTCAAAAACATCTGGGTTAAGGGCTCAAGAAAAGACTTTTATCAGGCTGACCCAGATGCAAAAAAAGTCTTTTTAAATAAAATAAAATCCGCACTTCAAAAAAGGACTGGCGAACTTTCGAATTTGCTGGAAGAATTCGATCAAATATTAAAGTCGATAGATGGGGCTCTTAATGAGGAAGATGCTAAAATCGTTGCTACTTACAATGAGAGATTAGAGAAGATGAGGCAGATAAAGGATTCCATTGCGTCTGCCCTAGAGATGTTCAGCAAATTCCTTTGATAGCGCAGGCCAATGGTGAGCGTTAAAGGCTCAGAATATTTAGGTTTTTATAATGCTAAAGCAACCGTAGCATTTTTTTCCTCTATAATTGCAACGATATTTGCTGCTTTCTACTGGTTTGGTCGCCTTGGGTTCGGCGATAATTCTATTTTTGTAATTCTGAAGGTATTATCTATTAGTTATTTTTTACTATTTCTACCTTCTGCGGTTAGAAAGGCAAGAGCGTATCTTGGTTTATCGTTTGAAAAATCCTGGTATTCTTCAGATGCAGCTATTTCATTGTTAGGCCTACTCCTCGTTATTTTAATCGGATTTTTAATCCCATCCTTTAGCATGATAGCTTTCGCGCCATTCGTTCTTCTTGGATTTCTATTTTTTGCGATTAACCTCATTGATTATTTCTCCAGTAATACCACAAAAAATAATTTAATCTTCTGTTTCTATGCGATATTGTTTTCTATTTTAATGGTATTTATCCATTCTTCGAATCAGGGAAGTACACCTCCTTTGGTTTTTGAGGACCTCGTAACTGAGCATAAACCCGGCGACACTCTATTTCATTGCGCTATTGCCCAAATGATCAAGACATATGGAATTCCGAGCACGGGACTTGATGGAGTTCCTTATGCGCCATATCATTTTGGAAGCCATTTTATTTTCGCTCAAATTTCAAAACTTATAAATCTTAATATTTTTACCTTTTATCGTCTTGGTTTTATAACTATCTTTATACCTTTTTTATTCAACTGTATCCTGTCATTTATCGTTGACCTAAGGAAATATTTTGGTTATCCAATGGAAAATTGGAACCTAAAGACGGATTATAAATTTTGGGTAATTTTAGGCGTGCCTTTTGTAGGTTTTTTGCCTATTAGAATTTTGAATCGTTTGTATACGAAAGAATGGATTTTAGTAAGTGAATCTTATGCCTTGGGCACATCTTTATTATTTATCGCCGCTTCGCTTTTGATATATTTCTTTGAAAAGTTTAAAAGCGAACGGGGAAGTTTAAAGTCAAGTGATTTAGCATTTTTTATTTTAGCCCTTCCTTTATTAGTTGGAATTATGGGGCTGGTGAAGCAGTCGCATTCTTTTTTATTTATTGTTATACTGGCATATTTATTTTTTCGATCGGGGCTTCATAAAAATAAAATTTTAGTTTTTTCCTCATTGATCATCCTTACGGTTTCGTTCCTTGTTTATAACCTCGTTACTCATAGATATTCTGGAGTCTTTAAGTTAGTATTTTTCGACCAAATAAAACGATTTGTAATAGCGGACAAGATAAATCAGCCGTTTTTTTGGATAACGTTAATACCTGGTTTTTACCTTGTGCATTTTTTTTGGTCTTGGCTTTATATAGCTCTGCGATTGCTGGAAGAGAATATAAAGAAAATTGCGGATTTTAAGGTGGCTTTTAAAAAAAGAAGGACCATTGATATTGAAATATTATTTTTATTATGTTTAATTGGCGCTTTGCCAGGAATATTGCTGAAAGTAAGAGGGGGAGTTACCATTTATTTTTCGGATCTACAGAGATGGGTTGCGGTTAGTTTTTTATTGTCGAGGTTCTATAGTTTTCCCTTATTTTATATGAAGCTAGAGACCACGAGGATAAAAAAGGTAATATTGTTTTCGTTATTATTCGTTGCTGGCGTCTCATTTTTAAGCAATATCGTTATATCTGGCAAGAATACGGTAGAGCGATATATCACAGTGAGAAACTCTTTATCGAATTTATCACTGGATAAAAATCAGAAGTATAAGATGTACAAGACGTTGGTGGAATTGGATAAAATTCCATTGCGAGATAAAAGAAGAACGCTTTTATTTATACCTAAATCTAATAGGTTATACTGGGATTCATTGAATCCATATACCATCCCATTAATCGGCCCCGCTCTTACCGGAATTGCTATGGTTGATGGGCTCTCTGAAGTTCCGATAAGTAGCGAATTTCCTTTGCATCAATGGGCCTATTACATTTATAAGGTACATTCAAATAGCCAGTCGTTGGCTGAATCTACACCAGATAAAGTTTATTCCAAGGTTTTAGAAAAAGGTTTTTCGAAATTAATTGTTATTGAATACAAAAATGGCGAGACCGTTGTTACTAAAATTCAGTAGTTGTAAATAGGCAGGTTTATATGGTCAACCCAACAGATATAATTTTGGTTTATCCTAAAACCGGAATGGACTTCGGCTCAACAGTTGCGCCGCCTCATTCCCTTCTGTCAATCGCTGCTCCGCTCCATAAAGATGGATATAAAATCAAAATAATTGACCAGAGGGTTGATAGAAATTGGAGTTCCCACTTAGCCGATGAGTTAAAGGCAAATCCCATCTGCGTTGGCATCTCTTCTATGACAGGCTCCCAGTTGCATTTTGCTCTCGAGGCTGCGAAAGTCATTAGGATGTGTACAAACGGCAAGGTCCCAATAGTCTGGGGAGGCCCGCATCCATCTATTTTGCCGGAACAGACATTGAGGAGCGAATATGTTGATATAGTATGCGTTGGAGAGGGCGATATCACCTTTAATGAATTTGTAAAAGCCCTTGAGACAAAAAGGCCTCTTTCGACGCTACGGGGCATTGCCTTCAAAGACGGAGGTCAAATTATAACGACGCCTTCCGCTCCTTTGGTCGACGTTGAGGAATTATTGCCTGTCCCATGGGACCTTATCAATGTTGAATCTTACATCCATCCGGATATGTATCTAAAGAAAAGCCCTCGCACCTTAGACATAGGCCAAACCAGCAGGGGCTGTCCATTTAATTGTGGCTTTTGTAGCAGCGCCAGCATAAGGATGAGAAAATGGCGGGCTATGTCTGTTGAGAAAAGTTTAGCGGCGATCATTGAACCAGTTAAAAGGTTCAAGTTAAATGGAATTTGGATAAGGGACGATGAATTTTATATAGATAGGCAAAGGGCCCACAAGATATGCGAAGGGGTGATCAGGGAAAATTTAAAAATACATTGGTACACTTCGGGAACGAGGGCGGACGTCTTTAATAAAGCCACAGAGGAACAAACAGCCACCCTCAAAAAAAGCGGTGCATATGTATTAAAGATCGGCGCAGAGTCAGGTTCAAATAGGATACTAAAATTGATGAATAAGGGAATTACCGTAGAAGATACCATCGAGGCAAACCTAAAAGCGAAGAGGCACGGCATCATACCCGCTTTCGCATTAATGGTCGGATTTCCGACTGAGACTTTTGAAGAGATGAACGAAACCATCGAGCTCGCCTTTAAACTGAGGAAAGATAATCCTAAAGCCCAATTTGAGACCGTGGCAATTTATACCGCATTGCCTGGCACGCCTATGTATGATTTAGCGCTTCAACATGGACTGAAACCGCCAGAGCGCCTGGAGGGGTGGATTAATTGGAATTTCGATGAATACGATTTCCAAGGTCGACGGATTCCCTGGTTTAATTATAAGGATAGGGAAAGGATAGGAAATATATCGTATATGAGCGTCTTGGCCAATGCAGTTCCCAATGCCATCGATAGCGTTAGAAGTATATTTATTAGGTATTTGTTAAAATTTATTTATGCCCCAATAAGTTATTATTATCGTTTTAGGCTCAAACGAAAATATTATAAATTTTCAGCTGATTTAGCAATTATAAGGTTCTTAAGAAGCAAGATTTTCTATAGGGGTTATATTATTTTAAAATGAAAGTAAGTTTAATTATACCAACGCTTAACGAATTAGGCGGTATGAAGGAAATTATGCCGAGGATTAAAAGGCAGTGGTACGACCAACTCATAGTAGTCGATGGTGGTTCAACAGATGGCACGATTGAATACGCAAAGGAAAATGGGCATTTTGTCTACGTTCAAAAGGGAAGAGGATTAAGGCAGGGATTAAGGGAAATGTGGGGGATGCTGACGGGAGATGTTGTAATTACCTTTAGCCCGGATGGCAATTGCATTCCAGAACTCATTCCTCCTTTGATTAAAAAGATGGAAGATGGTTATGATATGGTTATACTTTCTCGTTACGCCAAGGGCGCCAAAAGCCTCGACGACGATATAATAACAAAATTTGGCAACTGGATGTTTACTACTATGATAAATATGCTCTTTGGGGCACGTTATACTGATGCCTTAGGGATATATCGCGCTTATAAAAAGGACATCATCGATAAACTGGAGATAAATAAAGAAGCGAAATTCTTAAAATTGGCAGAACGAAGGGGCATATTAATTGGTTGGGAGCCACAACTTTCTATAAGGTGTGCCAAGAGAAGATTAAAAGTCGCAGAAATTCCGGGAGATGAGCCAGCTAGGATCTATGGTGAAAGAAAGATGAGGCCCTTTAGGTCGGGGTCTGTAATGCTGGCACAGATTCTTTATGAGATTTTTGTCTGGCGGTAATTTAATATGAAGTCAATTACATTCATTTCGTTTGAACAAAATTATTATGACAAACATCAATTTTATTGTTTGGCCGCTTACCTAATATCTAAGGGCTTTATGGTATCTTATATTAACGAAAATCGTTATGATGTAGTTATGAAACGCCTTGATGCTAATAGGCCGGACCTATTAGGTTATAGTGTTTTTAGCGCTAATACCGCAATATATATTGAGTTCGACAAATTACAAAAGAAAACGTTAGGCATAACCTCAATAATCGGCGGCCCAGGTGCGATTTTTGAGCCCGGCAGTTTTACGAACACTACCATAGATGGAATTTGTATAGGAGAAGGCGAATACGCCTTAGAACAATATATGCAGACAGATGGTAATTACGCCAACAATATGCTCATCAAAGGTAATTCTCTTCCAGTTAGATATAATCCTTTGGTTGACCTTGATGTGATGCCTTTTCCCGAGCGAGAGATTATATATGACGAAGAGCCATATTTGAAGGTAATGAAATATCGAATGTTTTTGAGTGGCAGAGGATGTCCATATCGTTGTACCTACTGCCATAATCATCTATTCAACGATCGGTTCAAAGGCTCTGGCAGTATTATAAGAAGAAAATCCGTCGATTACTTTATAGAGGAGATAAGGCAGGTCAATATAAAATATAAGCCTTTTTTGATGGTCATGCAGGACGACACGTTTATTTTAGATAAGGCGTGGCTCTTGAACTTCTGCGATAGATATAGAAGGATTATTAACAAGCCATTCGTATGTAACATCAGGGCAAATATAGTAGACGAGGATATCGTCAGGGCCTTGAAAGAGGGCGGGTGCGTATGTTGTAATTGGTCTATAGAATCCGGCAACGATTATATTAGGAATAAAATATTGAAGAGAAATATGACGAGGGAACAAATTATTCGTACCGCAGATTTATTAAATAAATATGGAATTAGGCATCGGATAGGCAACTTAATAGGCGTACCTAATGAAACATATGACAACGTGAAAGAAACTATTGAGCTTAATATTCGCTGTAAACCGAATTTTGCCCTCGCTAATACCTTAATACCATTCCCGGGTTTGGATATAACTGACTACGCAGTAAAGTCTGGATGGCTATGTCCGGAACAACTCGATAATCTGCCGGAGGTCACTTCATCTATGTCGGTCTTGAATTTTTCATCGAGTGAAAAATTTAAGTTATTGAAAACCGTCTTTTTATTTCCGCTATTTGTCCGTTTGCCTATGCTATATAGGAGTTTGGTCCTTAGGGATATCTTATATAAGGTTCCAGCCATTATCTTGAAATATTTATATGCCCTCATCGATATGTTTAGCATGGCCAATTTGTATAAATTTAATGCCTCACTTACAGATATCGCATCAATTGCACTCAGATATATGAGATATTCTGTCTGGCGGGAGAGACTACGGCGATGAGCGATTTATCCAGGGATAAATTGTTAGAGCTATATACCGTTATGCTGCGAATAAGGATGGTAGAACTTAGAATCGAAGAACTTTATCCTCAAGATGAGATGAAGACTCCTATTCATCTTTGCATCGGCCAAGAAGCTATACCTGCAGGGGTCTGCGCCAATTTAAATAGAGATGACTATGCATTCAGTACTCATAGAGGCCATGGCCCTTATATTGCTAAAGGCGGGGATTTAAAGGCGATGATCGCCGAGCTTTATGGCAAAGAAACAGGTTGTTCAAAGGGCCGGGGCGGCTCAATGCATTTGGTTGACTTAGCGGTTGGATTTTATGGCACATCCTCAATCGTCGGCGGCAGCATTCCAATCGCAACAGGCGCAGCTTTAAGTGCCATTCTCCAAAAAAATAATAGGGTTTCAGTTGTCTTTTTTGGAGATGCAGCAGTAGAGCAAGGCGCATTCTATGAAAGCGTAAATTTCGCCGCACTAAAAAAATTGCCCATAGTTTACGTTTGCGAAAATAATTACTATTCGGTTTGTACCCCCCTTAGCAAAAGGCAACCCAATAATAACTTATATTATAGGGCAGAAGGTTTTTCCATTCCAAGTTATGAGGTCGATGGCAATAACGTTATTGAGGTCTATGGGGTAGCGAATAATGCGATTAAACACGCGAGAAATGGCAATGGGCCTTCATTAATAGAATGTAAAACATATCGCTGGCGGGGTCATGCAGGAGCTGGCTCAGATGTGCATTTTGGATATAGGACTCAAGATGAATTGGACAAATGGGCTGACAGATGTCCGTTGAAAAATCACGAGCGCTACCTAATCGAACGCAAGATATCTACAAAGAGGGAAATGGAGGATATCAAAAAGGCGCTTAAAAAAGAGTTAGACGAGGCCTTTGAATACGCAAAGTCTAGTCCATCGCCGAACGTAAATGAAATTTCAAAATATCTTTACTAATGAAGGATGAATTAGAATGCCTTGGTCAAAGATAAGCATCGAAAAACACGAACCGGGCTTCGACCATTCCTCAAACGAGGGCAGTAGAAAACTATCTTATGTTGAAGCTGTAAGGGAAGCTTTTGAGCAAGCCCTTGCGCAAGATGAGCGTGTTTTTATAATGGGTCAGGGAGTCGATGACCATACAGCGATGTTTGGAGCTACTTTAGGTCTCCATCAGAAATTTGGAGACAGCAGAGTATTTGACGTTCCTTTATCTGAAAATGCCTTGACAGGTGTAGCAGTTGGTGCTGCTTTGACAGGCATGCGTCCAATCTATCTTCATAATCGTCCTGATTTTTTATTATTAGCGATGGACCAAATTGTAAACCACGCATCGAAGTGGAGCTATATGTTCGGAGGCAATGGCAAAGTTCCACTGGTTATTTGGACGCCAGTTGGACGAGGCTGGGGAACAGCGGCACAACACTCTCAAGCGTTACAAGGTCTATTTATGCATGTGCCGGGCCTTAGACTTGTTATGCCCAGCACGCCTTATGATGCTAAGGGCTTAATCATTTCCAGTATTATCGACGATAATCCGGTGGTAATTATTGACCATCGTTGGCTATTTAAGCATACTGGATATGTGCCCGAGAAGCTATATTCCATTCCATTTGGACAGGGCATAATCAGGAGGGCGGGAAAGGATATTACTATTGTCGGAGTATCTTATATGATAATCGAAGCTTTGCGCGCCGCGGATGAATTACAAAAAGAAAGCATAGATGTCGAGGTCATAGATTTGCGGACTTTGAAGCCATTGGATGAAAATATACTTTTGGAATCGGTAAAGAAGACAGGACGTTTGTTGGTAGTTGATACAGGTTGGAAAACTGGCGGAATAACTGCGGAGATTGCAGCCATAGTTGCGGAGAAGGGCTTTGGCTATTTAAAGAGGCCAATAAAAAGGGTGGCTTGTCCTGATGTGCCGACGCCAGCAAGTTATGTGTTAGAGGCTAAATTTTATCCAGGCGTAGCAGATATTATAACATCCGTAAAGGAGTTGATAAGATGAGGATACTGGTTACAGGAGGAGCAGGTTATTTAGGTTCTGTATTAGTGCCAGCACTATTAAAGGACGGCTACGAAGTAACTGTCATAGACAATTTTATGTATAATCAATCGTCTTTATTAGATTGTTGTTATGATAAGAAGTTAACTATCCTTCGCGCAGATGTTAGAGATAAACAGCTTATGGCGCAATGCCTTAAAAAGGCCGACGCAATCTTTCCTTTAGCTTGCCTCACAGGAGCTCCTATTTGTAAAAAATATTCTGCCGAAGCGAAAAGCATAAATCTAGATGCGATTAAAATGCTTTTAGAGATGCGAAGCAAAAAACAGATAATAATTTACCCAACGACGAACAGCGGATATGGGGTTGGCCAGAAGGGAATTTACTGTACCGAAAGTACTCCCTTAAATCCGATTTCCCATTATGGAAGATTAAAGGTGGCGGCTGAAAAGATGCTATTAAAAGATGGGAATTGCATAACCCTGCGGCTTGCAACAGCATTTGGCATTAGCCCCCGGATGCGACTCGACCTTTTGGTTAACGATTTTACTTATCGAGCCATAACTGACCATTACCTAGTCCTCTACGAAGCAGGGGCCAAAAGGAATTATATACATGTTCGCGATGTAGCCAAGGCATTTATCCTTTGCCTGAAGAATTTCGCTCGAATGAAGGACGAAGCATATAACGTGGGCTTAAGCGACACTAACTTAAGCAAATGGGAATTGTGCGAGGAGATAAAAAAACAGGTGCCAGATTTTTATTTTATCGAATCAAAAATTGGAGCGGACCCAGATAAAAGAGATTATATCGTAAGCAACGAGAAGTTCGAGAAAGCAGGTTTTAAGGCTAAAGTTTCTCTTCAAATGGGAATCGCAGAGTTAATAAAAGGGTATCAAATTGTTAGGAGAAATCAATTTTCAAATGTGTGAGGTGAAGCTATGGTTATAAGCAGGACGCCTTTTCGTATCTCCTTTTTCGGTGGTGGCACGGATTATCCGGCATGGTATAAAGAAAACCGTGGAGCCGTATTGGCAACCACAATAAATAAGTATTGTTATATCTCCTGCCGCTATTTGCCACCTTTCTTTGAGCATAAGTCTCGGATTATTTATTCGAAGATGGAACAGGTTAAAAGCGTTTCAGAGATTCAACATCCTGCTGTAAAAGCATGCCTCAAATTTATGAAAATCAATGAGGGTGTGGAAATTCATCATGACGGAGATTTACCTGCTAGGACAGGCCTGGGGTCGAGTTCCACTTTTACTGTGGGGTTGCTCAACGCCTTTTATGCCCTTAAAGGAATTATGGTTAATAAGATGGCGTTGGCGCAAAATGCAATCTATATCGAACAACGGATGCTTAAGGAGAATGTGGGTTCGCAGGATCAAATTTCTGCGGCTGTCGGTGGTTTTAATCTGATAGAATTTAATGGCGAAGGAAAGTTTCGCGTTCACCCGATTACCATAAATCAACAGAGGCTCGACTTGCTTCAAGACCATCTGTTGCTATTTTTTACTGGATTTTCTCGATATGCTTCTGAAATCGCAGGAGCACAGATTAAACGAATACCTCAGAACAAAAAACAATTAAATACGATGTTTGACATGGTTCATAGGGCTATCAAGCTTATTAATAGCGATAAAGATATAACTGAATTTGGTAAATTGTTACATGAAAGTTGGCAAATCAAAAGGAGTTTAACCGATAGGATAACTACTCCAGCTATAGATGAAATTTATTCCGCTGCTATTAGGGCTGGCGCCATTGGTGGAAAATTGCTGGGAGCGGGCGGAGGAGGATTCATTTTGTTTTTCGCAAGGCCAGCGTCCCATCCTAAAGTCAAAGAAAGGCTCAAGCATCTCTTATACGTACCTTTTAAGTTCGAGAATTTCGGAAGCCAAATAATATTTTACGATCCCAGCAGTTCTTTGGAAAGAGGTAAATGAGTAGAAATTATAGTTCACAGGAGATAGACGTTCTTATCCTCTGCGGAGGCAAAGGCGAGCGCCTTAAAGATGTCCTGAAAGATAGGCCTAAGCCAATGGCCGATATCAAAGGTCGCCCCTTTTTAGATATCCTAATCGATTATGTGGCTAGTTATGGTTTACGGCGTTTTATCCTCTGCGTCGGTTATAAGGGTGAGATTATAAGCCGATATTATAATAATGTGCATAAGCCTCTGAATATTTTGATTTCGCAGGAGGCGAAGCCATTGGGGACAGCAGGCGCTATTAAGAACGCTGAAGCGATGGTTAAAAGCAGTCCATTTTTGGTTATGAACGGCGATTCGCTTTGTAAATTGGACCTATATGAATTTATAAATTTTCATAAGGACAAAAAGGCATCCAGTTCAATGGCTTTAGTCAAAGCGAAAGGTCCTTCAGATTATGGGGTAGTTAGTGTTGATAATTCGAAGCAAATTGTAAGCTACGATGAAAAGGCTAAGGCAGAAAGGGATGATTTCATAAATGCGGGGTTTTATTTGTTCGAGAAAAGCATCTTTTCCCTAATTGAACCTGGGGAAAAGTTATCGCTGGAATATGATATTTTTCCTAAAATTATTAAGGGTAGATTCTATGGATACATAACAAAAGGCAGGCTTTTAGATATAGGCACACCGGATAGATACGCGAAGGCAAAAATAGTTTTGGATAATGTCATCTGAAAAAATAGATTTATTAGTCATAAAACCAGGAAGCCAAAAAGAATTATATGGTGATTTAAGTGAGGCCCTGACAGGGTTGGAGCCCCCTCTGTGGACAGCTTTAATTGCCGCATTTATAAGGGGGAAAGGTTTTAAGGTAAAACTGGTGGATGCTGAGGTTGAGCCGAGGGATATCGTTTCGACTATTATTGAACATCGACCGGGACTTATAGCCATTGTAGTATCAGGCACAAACCCTTCTGCATCAACGATGAACATGATTGGTGCTAGAGCGATCTTAGAAAAAATAAGAAGCATCGATTCAGCTCTACCTACCATTTTGATGGGCCTTCATCCTTCTGCTTTATCCGAAAGGACATTGAAGGAAGAACCTGTGACTATGGTATGCCAAGGAGAAGGGTTTTATACGTTAATAGATTTGCTTTCAGGCGTTGCTTATAAAGATGTCAGAGGTCTGTGGTATCGGGAAAACGGACAAATTAAATCGAATGCTATGGCAAAGTTAATAGATCCCAATGCTTTACCTATGCCTGCCTGGGATCTGCTGCCGATGGACAAATACAGAGCTCACAATTGGCACAGCTGGTCTAATAAAAATCAACGTCTGCCCTATGGAGTTATTTATACCAGTTTAGGTTGTCCATATAATTGTTCGTTCTGTTGTATTAATGCGATATTTGGAAAGCATAAAATAAGATATAGAAGCCCCAACCTGGTCATAGAGGAGATAGATTATCTCGTAAAGCATTACGCAGTTAAGAATATCAAGATAATAGATGAGATGTTTGCTTTGAATGAAAATCATGTTATCAAATTTTGTAACCTCATTATAGAACGTAAACACGATTTAAATATATGGGCATATGCCAGAGTGGATACCCTAAATGAAAGAATGCTTAAGGTAATGAAGCAGGCCAAAATTAACTGGCTTGCTATAGGTTTTGAATCTGGCAGCGAAGAAATCCGAGGCGGCGTTACTAAAGGACGATTCGGAAATGAAACAATAACAAGGACCGTTAAGGCGATTCGAAATTCAGGCATAAACATAGTTGGGAATTTCATATTTGGCCTGCCGGACGATAATATAAAAACTATGCATGATACTTTAAATTTGGCAAAGGAGTTAAATTGCGAATATACAAATTTTTATGTTTGCATGGCCTATCCCGGTTCCAAGCTCTACGAGGAGGTAAATGTGGAAGACCTTCCGGATTCTTGGGTTGGCTATTCGCAATTCGGCTACGAAACCCAGCCGCTGCCGACCAAATACTTAAAGCCAAGCGAGATTTTGCGATTTAGAGACGATGCTTTCAATGAATTTTATAGTAGCGAACGTTATCAAAAAATGATATGCGAGAAATTTGGCGAGGAGACTTTAAAGCATATCAAGGCCATGTTGAAGTACAGGTTGAAGAGAAGGCTGTTGGCGTCTCCAGTTGGAAATTAAAAATATGATTAAAGTGCCTTTTGGGACAGTTTCGATAACAGATAAATCTAAAAGGTTAATTAAAGAGATAGTAGATTCGAACAGGGTCTCCAGCGGAAAGTACGTGCGAGAGTTCGAAAAGAGATTTGCGGAATTAATTGGGACAAAAGAGGCCGTAGCGCTTAGCTCGGGCACCGATGCTGATGCCCTCGCGTTAGCCGTTCTGTACGATTTTGGCGCCAAGCGCAATGATGAGGTCATTGTGCCAGCTTTATCTTTTGTCGCCACAGGCAACGCAGTATTACAAGCGGGATTTAAACCGGTTTTTGTGGATATTGATAGAAAGGCTTTGAATATCGACCCGAGGAAAATCGAGCAGACGATAACTAAGAGGACAAAAGCGATAATGCCAGTCCATCTTATGGGGAAACCTACTGATATGGATTCAATTAATAGAATTGCAAAGAAGTACAAACTCTTCGTAATAGAAGATGCTGCAGAGGCATATGGGGCGGTATATAAGGACAAGAACATAGGCACATTAGGGGATATGGCTGCTTTTAGTTTATACGTCGCACATATAGTTACTACAGTGGAAGGCGGCATCGTTGTAACCGATAATTCGGAATTCGCCGAGGTATTAAGGTCCTTAAGGACGCACGGCAGAGCCTGTAAATGCGAGAAATGCATATTAAATATCTCCTCTAGTTATTGCGAGAAAAGATTTAAATACGGCAAGAAGAACGATATCAGATTTATGTTCGAACGAATAGGTTTTTCAAGCAAGATGAATGAATTAGAGGCTGCAATTGGCCTCGGGAATATTGATGAATATCAAAAAATCTTAAAAAAGAGGCGAAGAAATCTTGAGTACTTAATGAAAGAATTTAAGAAATTTAGCCCTTATCTTGTGACAATTGAAGAGGGGGTTGATGAAAAGATAGGGCCACATGCATTTCCTGTCATCGTTCAAGAGGGGGCTAAATTTACGAGGGAGGAACTAG